>JAFDZL010000494.1 GCA_018266935.1 Bacteroidota bacterium
AACTGGATCGGGTGCAGCGCATGCCCTTCGATCTTTGATAAAAGCTCACGATGATAGGTTTTATTCGCGCCGTTGTCCTGCAGGCAGATGATCAGCCCGAAATCTTTCATCCTAACGGAAAATATCAGCGTATTGATCTCGTCGCGGTATAGAAATTCATTGTCGGCATTGTCAACCTTGAACAGGAACAAGCTGAAAGGCGAAAAATCTTCAAAGATCACGGGCTGATAAATGCTTTGCAGCATCAGGTGCAGGTTGCTGAACTTGTGAATAAGCGACTGTGAAATATTGAACTCCTGCCCCTGGAAATGCTGTTGTTTGATGCCGATCTGCACTTCGTTGAAAATGATGCCATACAACAACTTACCGGCCCATTGGAACAGCTTGATCTCATCCAGTTGTTTTACCGCATCGTAGCCTGCTTCGAAAGCCGATGCAATTTCGGCCTCCAGCGGCCCAAGATATTGTTCGTTGATCCCCGCTGAGCAGGGGACTTTCATATCCTTGTAGGTAGTCATGCTTTCATCCAGCAATTTGAAGGGCTGATCTTCTAAATGATAGCGGCTCATCAGCCAGGCAGGGAAAACCTGTATCTTTTCTTCCTCCGACGACAGTTCCTGTCCGCTCAAAAAACAAGTGCGATTACCAAAATTGAAGCTTTTGAACGGGTAATAAATTTCTGCCGGCATGGCCGCAAAGATAAGCAGGAAATTCAACCGCTATAATTAAGAATAACACCCGAAGGTCATTTGTCCCGTAGGGACACCTCGTCGGTAGCCAAGATTACAAAAGGTCACGAGGCGTTCCTATTGGAACGCTTGGTGTTCTGCGCTATGTTCTACCGACGAGATGTGCCGTACGGCACATAAAGCACGATCAAATTATTTCGTTTGTTTTTTAGTCAGTTATATCGAAAATTTTAGCTTTGACCTTTAACATGCGACTGACATACCGCCCCTTTGAACTCGAACTGAATCACCCTTTTACGATCGCCAAATTCTCGCGCACTTCCACGCCCTTAATGCTGCTGCAGATTGAACACGAAGGTCATATCGGCTACGGTGAAGCTTCCATGGTGCCCTATATGGGCGAGAGCCATCAAAGCGCCACTCAGTTTTTGAGTAAGGTTGACGTTCCGCGTTTCAAATATCCATTTGATTTTGGAGCGATCATCCAATACCTCGACGAAATCGCACCCGGTAATCCTGCCATCAAAGCGGCTATCGATATTGCCCTCCATGACTTGGAAGGCAAGCTGAAACAGCAGCCCTGCTGGCAATTACTAGGCAGCGATCCGGCGAAAATGCCGGTCACCAGCTATACTGTTGGTATCGATACGCCGGAAGTGCTGGTGGAAAAGGTAAAGCAAGGCGATGGCTGCAAAGTGATCAAAGTGAAGCTGGGGCGGGGCAGCGATAAGGAACTGATCAACACAATCCGTTCAGTAACTAACCTGCCATTGTACGTCGATGCTAACCAAGGCTGGACTGACCGTGCACACAGCCTGGATATGTGCCATTGGCTGCATGAGCGGGACGTAAAACTGATCGAACAACCTTTTGCCAAAACGGACCCTGATGACAATGCCTGGCTCACCGAACGCAGCCCGATACCGATCATTGGCGATGAAGCGGTACAGCGTTTTGGCGATGTGGAAAAAGCTAAAGGTGTCTATTCGGGTATCAACGTCAAACTGATGAAATCGGCGGGCATGTATGAGGCGCACCGGATGATCCTTAAAGCGAAGGAACTTGGCCTCAAGGTACTGATCGGCTGCATGAGCGAAACGAGCTGCGCTACATTAGCCGCCGCAGCATTGGCCCCGCAGTGCGACTGGGCCGACCTTGACGGGCCGCTGCTGGTAAGTAACAATCCATATCAAATGCCGGAATTTAAAGACGGAAAATGGGTGTTGAATGACAGGTCCGGGTTGGGACTGGATGCTGGCATTGCAATGGGTTGAAACCCATTGCTACAATACAGGCCGGTCCTATGGCTCTAGAATTCAGTTTGTGCCAGAGGCGTAGCCTCGACTTATCCTGTAACAACGGATTTCAATCCGTTGGAAAAATGCTATGTATCGTTGTTATCCTGTATGTGCTCCGCCGAAGAAAAGAATCGGCTAAACCCATTGCCCGAAACCGGCCACATGCGCAGTATCCTTTCGCGTTTGCGTTCTTCCTGCAAAATACGGTCGCGGGCCGCCAATAGTTCAAATTGTGTTATGAATCCGCGCAGCCTGCCTTTTTCAAACCGATCAACAACCGGCAGCACACCCACTTGTTTGACAGCCATTCGATCTGCAACGGCGCGAAGCGATTCTTCCGGGAATGACGTGACTACATCTTTGATCATGAAATCGTCCACCGTGCCTGAAAGATCGCCCTGTAATGATTTTGCCATGATGTCCTGCCAGGAGATAACCCCCAGCACCACCCCATCCGGTGTAACGACCGGCAGCAGGCGCTGCCACCGCATCTCGGGCTTAGACAGTATGATGGCTTTCACGTCAGTCATTAACATTCCCGTATTCAGCGTAAGCACACTGGTTGACATCACGTCTTCGGCAAAAAGCACATCCAGCGGTTCGACAGCATATTCCCTCAATACGTGGAACCCGCGGCGAGCCACTTTTTCAGTAAGGATTGACCGTTTTAAAGTAAGCACGCTGATCAGGTGAGCAAGCGTGACGGTAATCAGCAAGGGAAGAAACAGGTCGGTACTGTGCGTCAGTTCGACCGCAAAAACAATGGACGTGAACGGCGACCGCATGACGCCGGCCAATGCGCCGGCCATACCCAGCAGCGCCCATTCGCCAGGAATTTTTCCTGGGAAATACAATCCGAGTAACCCTCCCACGGCTGCGCCCATCATCAATATAGGCGCTAATATGTCGCCGCTTGTTCCCGAACCAAGCGCTATCGCCCAGATCACCAGTTTGATGGCAAAAATGCTTATCAATACCGTCACGGTAAGATTTCCGGCAAGCTCGTCGGCAATAGTATCGTAACCTACACCCAAGGCATGCGGCTCGATCACACCTCCTACGCCCACGATCACACCACCAATTATGGGCCACCACATCCAGTGAATGGGCAGTTTCCTGAAAAGGTCTTCAGCGCCATATACCGCTTTGGTTAACAGCCAGGCCATTCCGCCGCAAATGATCCCCAATAGTGCAGCATCCAGCAGGCCTGTATTACTTAAAGCCACTATTTTATGGACGGGAAACAGGGGCTCGGGCATCATCCAGCCCCAGTTTACAAATACATGCCTGATCGCGTCGGCAACAATACTGGCAATAGCCGCCGGGATAAAAGAACGGGGCTTCCATTCGAATAAAAGCAATTCCATACCCAGAATTACAGCCGCTATCGGGGTCCCAAAAACGGCGCTCATACCGGCGACGGCGCCCGCCACCAAAAGGCTCCGGCGTTCAATGGCAGTAAGATTGAGGAATTGCGCAAAGACCGAACCGAGAGCGCCACCGGTTAAAATGATCGGCCCTTCCGCGCCAAAGGGGCCGCCGGTACCGATACTGATCGCGCTGGCAACCGGTTTAAGCACGGTAAGGATAGGCTCTACCTTACTGCCGCCTACCAGGATGGTTTCCATGGCCTCCGGAATTCCATGCCCCCGGATGCGCTCCGACCCGAAATAAGCCATCAGCCCGACGATCAGGCCACCGCCCATAGGGATCAACACCGCCAGCCAGCCAAGTGTGTTTCCACGCGGCGAACTAAGTGTCAGGCTAAAGTGCTGGTAATAAAGAAGATTGGTGATCAGGGCGATCAAATCCATCAGCACGAGTGCGACAAGCGCGCCCAAAATGCCTATGATTATCGCAATGGGGACGAGCTTCAGCACCGACCGGGGCATGGTAAAATCGCTCAGCTTCCGCGCCACACCCGAAGAGATCGTTTGTTGCCTGCTGCGTTTTTTATTACTACTCCCGTTATCCATTATAATGTATGTACGGCTGGTGCCGACCGTTATTGCTGAATAAACCTAAGAATTTACCTGAGATAATTCAATTTAAGGAAGTTACACGGACTTCGGTACGGTTCTATTTTCTATAACAAATATTTTACAAAACGGATTTGGTTATTTGCACCTGGACTTAAAGAGACCTTTATGACGAATTACGACTGGTTTAGTAGAATGGCTATTTCTTCGTCTAATTTTGGTAGATGACGAATCACAATGGACCAGATAATATCATCGGAAACGCTGTCATAGCCATGGATGATCCGATTACGCGTATCGATTATTTTTCTGACATCAGTTATGGCGATGTCGGGACTGAGCTTTAATATTCGGCTCGCTGCTTCGCCGATGATTTCAACATTGCGCTCAACGGCCCTTTTGGTTTTCACGTCTTTTTGAAAGGCACGAAAGTTCTTTTGGTCAGGAAGAAAATCATTGATCTCGGCTATTGCTTGTTTAATGTCGGTGAGCCATGTTTTGATCTCATCTTCCATAAACAAGCGCCTTAGTGGTGTCAATTTGTTTTTTGAGGAAAGGATTCGTGATTGATTTCGCTTCCAGCAGCTCAACGCGCCTGTCGCAGATGCTTTCCAGTTGAAATTTCAAAGCAAAATAGTCATCGGAGTATTCGAACGGATCGTTCCTGTCGATATCAACAACCAGATCGACATCGCTTTCCTTCGTCATCGTACCCGATACAACAGACCCAAATGCGAAAAGTGACTTGACATGGTGAGCCTTGCAAAGCTGCCTGATTTGGTCGATATGTTGCTGAACAAGCGTCATATCACAAAATTAATCAATTTTTAATCTTTATTTATCACTCAGCATGATCGGATTCCCTTTGCCGCCACCGATAATGATCACCTTGGTATTCGGCGAAAGCGCAATCTCTTTCTGCGCCTTGATGTATTCGTACTGGAGCTGTTTATCGGATAATTGGGCTGAAATGATCTTCTGGTAATCGGCTATACCCTGCGCTTCCACGCGCTTACGGTCGGCTTCCTGGCGCTCCTTTTGCAGCACGAACTGCATTTTCTGCGCATCCTGCTCAGCCTGTATCTTGGATTCGATACTGGCTTTTACCGAGGCAGGAAGCGTTATGTTGCGCACCAATATCGATTGCAGTTCCAATCCGTTCTTGGCAAAACTTTGAGAAATCGCCTGGTTGATCTTCGCCTGAAACTCCTGGCGTTTAGTTGAAAACAAGTCAACCGCCTGGTAATTCACCGCGTTATCGCGAATGGCAGTACGCGACACCGGGCGGACGATCTTATTCTCGTAATCCACGCCGATATTCTGCATGATGAACGGCGCCTTTTCCGGGTTTATTTTATATAAAACGGAAAGATCGATGGTCACTTCCAACCCATCTGAGGAAAGCACCCTGATGGCGTCGTCACCCTGCTTGGCGCCCTCGTCAGACGTGCCGCTCATGGTATAATTCTGGAGCTTGATATCAAAATTGGTCACTTCCACCATGGGGTTAATAATATGCAGGCCGCTCGGAAGCACATTATCCTGCACTTTACCAAATAAGGTTTGCACGCCCACCTGGCCGGGATCGATCACCTTGAACATGGACGTTGCCAGCCCAAGACCGACCACAACCAAACCGATGGTTGAAACCAAACGGGCGAAACGGCTGCCCGGTTCGGGCGAACGCCTGAGCACTATACCCACAACGAGTATAATAAGCCCTAAAATTGCGATAATCATGACTTTATGATTTAGATTAAGGTTTGTTCTGCATGTTACGCACTTCTTTCAGAAGCCGTACCTTCCATATAACAAATACGGCGCCTACAGCCACCGCAATGGGTATGTATATATAATGTTTGTACTGTATGCCCTGGTAAATAAATATGAGGCAGATGAAAATGCAAATGTTGTACAAAACATTCAGCGCTACTTTCTTGCCCATATCAGTACACCTGGATTGACGGATCAATTTCCTGCGACCAGGCCATAATGCCGCCCTGCAGGTTGGCCAGGTTGGTAAAACCAAATTGCTGCTCCAACTGCATAATAGCGGCTGCGCTTCTCCGCCCGGTGCGGCACATCACGACAACAGGCTTATCTTTGGCTATCTTATCCACTTCTATCAGTATGCCCCCCAGCGGTATCAGCACACCACCCAGGTTCGACATTTCATATTCAAAATCCTCGCGGACATCGATCAATTGAAAATCCTCGTGGTTATCCATCATTTCTTTCAGTTCCTCAACAGACACTTCTTTCATAAATGTAAATTTTTCAATCAAAGGTAGGTTTTTATTGTATAAGTAAATCAGAAGAATGTTTGTAACAATCAGTAAGTATGAGCGTTTTAATATATGTTTGTATAAAATTTACATTCTACCAACGATAGCCGCAAACGATATATCCCCTTTGATCGTTCTTGAAAGTTTAGCACAGTAAAAATTAAATGAAGAAAATCACACGCTTTTTCTGGTTTTGCTCCGGGGCGCATATAGAAACATTAAGAAAGTATCCCATTGAACATAATAAATATGTGGGCATCGGCGCAACCATATTTTTCACTGCGCTTTTCGCGTCGTTGTCCGGCGGTTACGCCATGTATTTTGTGTTCAACGGCAGTCCGTTTGCCGTGGGCGTCGCCATTTTGTTCGGCATGATCTGGGGCCTTGCCATTTTCAATATGGACCGTTATATCGTGTCCAGCATCAATAAGGAAGGCACCACAAAGCAGCAGATCATACAGGCATCGCCGCGTATCTTACTGGCCATCATGATCGGTATCGTGATCTCGCGTCCGCTGGAACTGAAGATATTTGATAAGGAAATTCGCCAAAAGTTAAAAACAGCTTATCTGAAAGGACAGCACAGGCGTATCGATACGCTTCAGAAGACCTATAATGATAAGTATGCCATGGAGCTGGCCAAAAACCGGGACCTGAAAAGACAAAGAGACTCGCTGGAGACCGATATTAACAAGTCGCGCGCACAGTTGAATGAAGAGGTGTTTGGCGAGAAGAACGATCAAACCTCGGGCATCGTGGGCTACGGTACTTATGCCAAACAGAAGCAGGGTGTTTTGCAGGAAAAGGAAGACCGCCTGAAAACCGTTATGGGCGACATGACCCAGATGGACGACTTCCTGAGCCGGCGAAAGGATTATGAGGGATTGAGCAATATACGCCTGTTCAATAGTCATGAACTGGATAGCCTGTCGAATATAGCGGGCTTTTCCGACCGTAACTGGGCGCTTAACCAATTGACCTATAACGAAAACGGTACCCGCGACCTGGAAACCTACCTGGCCATTTCATTTATCGGCTGGCTGTTCATTTTGTTTGAATGCCTGCCGGTGTTTGTGAAGCTGATGTCGCCGAAAGGACCGTATGACGTGGCCATCGGCAAGGTGTCCGACGCTAACATTTACCATGCTGAAAAGGAACGTGAGCGCGACATGCAGGTTACCGACCAGCTTTATGACCACAGCCTGGATACTGATGTAGAACGGCGAAAAAAGATCATCACCAACCAGTCCGAGTGGGACCTCGGGCACCATAGTTACGATTAAGAAAAAGGTATTAGTTGATTGGGTTGGATTAAGTTGATTAAGTTAAAGTCAACCACTCACTCAATCAACTTAATCCAACTTAGTCAACTGATCGTTACATAACTTTTCATGATTTAATAGTAATTTTCAGCCCCGTACTCAAGGGTTAACTGATCATCATGAAAAAATTTTACTTACTGGCGGCTGCTATGCTGTTTGCAGCCGCGTCCTTTGCGCAGCAGGAAAAGCAAAAAGCTATTTTTTATTCCATTTCCTTTCCGAACGCGGTTCATCACGAAGCCGAGATCGTCGTAACTATTCCCCAGGCGCCATCGGGGCCGTTCAAAATACGTATGAGCCGTTCGTCAGCGGGCCGCTACGCCACGCATGAATTCGGCAAGAACATTTACAACGTAAAAGCGACGAATGTTGATGGCAGCGCTTTGGATTTGAAGCAGGTTGAAGGTGACGTATATGAAGTTGGCGTGCATAGCGAGACGGTGAAAGTAAGCTATACCCTTTTCGGCGACTGGACCGACGGCACCTACACCTGTATTGACCCAAGTCATGCGCACCTCAATATGCCCGCTACGTTTATGTGGGTTGAAGGGCAGGATAAACGGGAACTGAAATTCGAGTTCAACGACCTGGACAAATACGGCTGGAAAGTCGCTACGCAACTCAAACACGATGGCGACAACGTTTACAGTGCGCCTAATATGCAGTATATGATGGACAGCCCGACGGAGTTATCCGCCTATAAAGAATCCAGCTGGACGGTAAATAACAATGGCAAAGAGGAGAAGATCAACCTGACCATACATTCCGACGACGACCAGGCCACGATAGATGCTTTCGGTAAGCAGGTGCAGCGCCTGGTGCTGGAAGAAAAAGCGGTATTCGGCGAGTTGCCGGCTTATGATTACGGCGAATACACTTTCCTTGACGATGTGTATCCCACCGTTTCAGGCGATGGCATGGAGCACCGCAACTCGACCTGTATTGTGCAGCCCATTGACAAAGTGGGGGGTAACGAGATTAGACTGCTGGGAACTTTTTCGCATGAATACTTTCACAGCTGGAACGTAAAGCGCATAAGGCCGAAATCGCTCGAGCCGTTCAATTTCGAACATGCCGATATGAGCAGCGAATTATGGTTTGCCGAAGGATTCACGCAATATTACGGTGAGTTGCTGTTGGTGCGCGCCGGTTTTCATACCCCTGAAGAATACACCCGTACATTAGCAGGCTTGATCAACCAGGTATTGAATACACCTGGCGCGAAAAAATACCCGGCCACGCAGATGAGTCGCTATTCGGTCTTTGCCGATGCGGGCGTTTCCATCGATCCTAATAACCAGGCGAACATGTTCACCAGCTACTATACCTATGGCGGCGCTATTGCTTTGGCACTCGATCTCCGCCTGCGCAGTGAATTCAACCTGACGCTGGACGATTTTATGCGTACCGTATGGCTCGACCGCGGCAAGGTGATGAAACCTTACGTTATCGCCGACCTGCAAAGCGACCTCGCCAAAGTGACCAAAAACTCAAAGTTCGCGGCTGATTTCTTCAATAAATACATCTACGGCATTGAAAAGAACGACTATGCGGCGTTACTGGCCAAAGCTGGATTGGTACTGCAAAAAGCACAGCCCGGCAAAGCCTGGGCGGGACCGCTGAGCTACACAAGAAACCGGGGCAGATCGGGCGAAGCGCGTACCAACGGTGAAGAGGGATTACCGGTGCAGGTAAGCATCATGGGCACGCCGATATATAAAGCTGGTTTGGATGCAGGTGACATTATCCTGAAAGCCGACGGCAAAGACATAAAGGATGCGCAGGGCTTTAATGAGATTGTGGCTGCAAAGAATATCGGCGACAAGATCGTGGTGAACTATAAGAACCGCACGGGCGATCATGAAACAACGATCGTGCTTGAAGAAAATCCTGCGTTTGAAGTGGTAACCTTTGAAAAAGCGGGGAAAACACCGACAAAAGATCAAACCGATTTCCGTAACACCTGGCTGTCAACCAAAGTTAAACTGTAATGAAACCATCATGAGCCTCAATAAAATGAAACAACAAAACGGCTCATGATAGCTTCATCACCTTTAAAAAATTATACCTGATGAAAAAGATATACTCATTAATTCTTTTTGCGGCATTGGCCGTTGGCGCCTGTGCGCAAAACATAAACAAACTCATCAAACAGCAAGATGTGACGCGTGTGATCAGCACGCTCGCGTCGGACGACATGCGCGGACGCGAAACGTTCACACCTGATATTGAGCGTGCGGCCCAATTCATCGAGTCGGAATACAAAAAGATCGGCCTGCAACCCATGAAAGGTGACGATGGCTACCGCCAGAATTTTACGTTAACACGCATTATCCCCGGCAAAACCCTGGTAAGCTTGAATGGCAAAGTGCTTTCTGCCGACAGCGCATTCGTGATTACCTCTGCGGCCTCTTTAGCATGGACTGACACCAGCAACCTCAGGGTCGGCAGGATTACTTCCGACCAGGACTTCCGTACAGAGTACCGGAAATATATGTCGGGCAATAAGAAAACCCTTGTTTTGGTCGACCCGAAGTTTTCAGATTATTTCAAATTGCTCGGCGACCGCTATGGGAAGCCCACGATAAAACCAAAGAATTCGTCGGACAGACAAGTCGTATTCGCTATGGGCAATTTCGGCGATATTAGGTCGATACAGGTTAGCTCCGAATCAAAAACCGAAGAATCGCCGTTGTTCAACGTTGTCGGCATTATACCCGGTAAGACGAAACCGGACGAATATGTGATTTTTTCCGGCCATTATGACCACCTCGGCATTCTTCCCGCCGTTAAAGGCGATAGTATTGCCAACGGCGCCGACGACGATGCTTCGGGAACTACAGCTGTTATTACGCTCGCCAGGTATTATAAAAAACTACACAACAACGCCCGCACATTGATATTTGTCGCTTTTACCGCAGAGGAAAAAGGCGAGTTTGGCTCGCAGCATTTTGCAACAACTGTCGAGCCTGATAAAGTAGTAGCCATGTTTAATATCGAGATGATCGGTAAGCCATCCAAATGGGGGCAAAATTCGGCCTTCATCACCGGTTACGAGCGTTCTGATTTTGGAAAAATATTACAAAAGAATCTCCAGGGAACCAATTTCACATTCTATCCCGACCCCTATCCTAAAGAGGACTTATTCTACCGGAGTGATAACGCTTCGCTGGCGCGTGTAGGCGTCCCGGCACATACCATTTCCACCGACCAGATCGATATTGATAAATTGTATCATACTGTAGGTGATGAAGTAAGCACGCTGGATATGGCGAATATCACTTCGACCATCCGCGCTATTGCATTAAGCTCGCGGTCAATAGTTAACGGAACAGATACGCCAACAAGGGTTGCGAAACTGGAAAGATAAAAGCTCAATTGATCAGGACAAATCAGTGCCGGAGACGATCTCGTTGTCCGGCACTGTTTCGTTTGATTCAACCACAGATTCGGGCTCAAAAAAATCTTCGTCGTCCTGGATATCCCTTTTAAGCTTAGCGATAAAATACAACCAGAATATAGCGACGACATTTACCGCCAATAGAAAATACCTGTCTCCGCTGGCGATAGACATTTGCCAGGTTGACATCAGGCCAAAATTGAAATCGAAAGTAAATCCGTCGGCCACTTTTATACCTACAGCAAACATAGAGCCTGAAACATACCAGAATGCATAGCCGAGCATGGCTATCTGAGGAATCTGGGCAATCTGGTTTATCTTACTAAGTCGAAGTCCTGTGGGGTACCTGCTCGTGAATAACAGCCGCCCGGCGTACATAGAAAATACGTACAGGCCGATGGCAAATAAAATAATAAATATGATCAGCGCGTTGACCTGGCCCGCTTGTACGATTGTCATACAGGTGGCGACAAGACCCAATATTCCGCCGATGATTTGATACCAGGCTAATACGTTTAACCTGATCTTTGAAGATTTGCTAAGGAATGGTGGCATTGATTTAGGATTACCCAACCAATATAAGAATTATTACTGCTTAAATTAATTCTTTCCGCATCACATAATCATTCATCCAGTACGGGCCGATAGGAATATCTTCTTCGTATGCCACCCGGAAGCCTATTTTTTCATAGAAATCTTTGGCCTTGTTGTGGCGGTTTACGTTCAGATCGAGGGTATGCTTGCCGGCCTCCAGCGTTTTGCGCATGACCTCATTGATCAGTATTTTACCATAGCCCTTGCCCTGGGTTTCGGGCAGGCAATAGAGTTTGTGCAGTTTATAAACATTAGAGTCCTCATCGCGCGGCGAATAACCCGCAAAGGCAACCGGTCTGCCTTCTTCCTCTAAAATCAGATAAGATTGCGTGCCGGTTTGGAGCTGTGACGAAATCTTATCAAAAGAATAGATCTCGCCCAGCATAAAGGCGATCTGCTCTTTCTCCAGGATCGGCGAATAGGTGGGCCACCATGTTCTTTCAGCAAGGTCGATGATTATAGCCGTATCGTCGATGGTAGCTTCTCGAATGGTATGCATGTCTCAAATATACAGAACAAGGTCACAGCCGCAAGACCGCCGCTCCGTAGGAGCAAAAGGTCGGTAGAAATATGTACAAAGATAATTAGTGTGCCGTCAGGTACGCAACCTGGCGCGCGCGTTCCGTACCTACCGCACGGAAAATTTGATTGCTTTGGTTTCTACCGACGTTCAACCCCGATGGGGTTATCAAATTCAATAGTTAATGCTGCTAATATTTATAACGTTCTCCCCAAAGCTTTTTCAATCTTTCGCGGGCTTCGTGTTCCCGTGGGTTCTGACCGGGGTCGTAAATTTTGGTGCCCTTAATGGCTTCCGGCAGGAAGTCGAGGTCAACGAAATTATTTTCGTAGCTGTGGGCGTATTTATAATCCTTGCCGTAGCCTATGTTCTTCATCAACTTGGTAGGCGCGTTGCGCAAATGCAGCGGTACGGGCAGGTCGCCGGTTTGACGAACGAGGTCCATCGCCGCACCAATGGCCGTAGTCGCCGAATTACTTTTCGCTGATGACGCCAGGTAAATAGCCGTTTGCGACAATATCAGTTGCGATTCCGGCATGCCGATCACATTCACCGCTTCAAAACAGGATTGTGCCAGCAACAGTGCGTTCGGATTTGCATTACCTATGTCTTCCGAGGCCAGTATCAGCATCCGGCGTGCAATGAACAGCGGGTCTTCACCACCAACGATCATACGCGCCAGCCAGTAAACGGCGCCGTTCGGGTCGCTGCCGCGCATGGATTTGATAAAGGCCGAAATGATATCGTAATGCTGCTCGCCGGCCTTGTCGTACAGCGCCATATTCTGCTGCACATGTTCCAGCACCATATCATTGGTGATAGTTATTTTTTTACTGTCGAACGCATTGATCAGCAGTTCGAAAATATTGAGCAGTTTACGGGCATCACCGCCTGACAGTCGCAACAACGCTTCGGACTCTTTAATATCGATCTTCTTTTGCTGCAGTACCGGGTCTTC
>JAFDZL010000495.1 GCA_018266935.1 Bacteroidota bacterium
TTAAACTTGAGGCAGTTGAAGGTACCCATGCTGCATTTGATCTGCTCCCGGCCCAGGTAGGTAATACTAAGGATGTGCACGCCATCATCCAAAAAATACTGCATATCGAGTTTTTCGCCTAGACGCAGCTTCGAGACATCAATACAGCGCGCAAAATAATAAGCAGAAACGAAATCAAACACATCGCCCGTAAATTCGAAAACACCCTTCGCCGCCTTTATTGTATTATTATTACGGTTAAATGTAACGTTGTCGCTATGCCGGTAGCTCGATTCGCGCCTGTTCTCGGTATAGAAATAAGGCAGCAGCGTATTTTCGTCAATGTAACTCTCGTACCGGTTCCGCACCTTGTACAGAAAATCAAAAGTACCTGCCGTTTTCCCTTCGGCAACAATGTGATAAACCGGTTTGCCCTCGAATTTCAACGGGCTTTCCTCTACCCTTATATTGGCTTCAGCAGCGGTAAAAATCCCATACCGCAATTTGTAATTTAGCGCTTCGCCGGGCTTGAACGCCGTTTCGTCTATTTTGGTAAATTGCTGTGCGAAAGCATTGTCAAGACAGATAAACGCGAGAAGAAATGCGAGCACGTAAATCTTCATTGCTTACCGGGTATGTTGAAGATCATGGATCTTTTCTTTTGTATATAGGAACTGTCGAACACGGTTCGCCGAACATGATGCTTTTAGCCACGGGTGTCAGCCGCTTAGTCAGTTCGACGTAAGCAGAAACCGGCACATCAACATCGCCGCACCCCTTAATAACGATGCGCTGATCACGATATTGCTCAGCATCGAACCCGGCCATGGCCTTTTCAAACAGCACGGTTTCAAGCACGTCCTTATCGCCGAATACGATCTCGCCGGCATAAGGCGCCATTTTATTGGCGACAAGCATATAGGCCCAGGCAGGCACAATGGCATCGGCCGTGCAGGTGATGCCCACGTTCTTGCCTGCGTATTGCGACCAGTCGTGGTTCTTTACAAACTCCCTGAAATCCTTCTCGCGCAGGATGAGGCCCATATACAGGTTATCTTTGATATCATAGATCACCCGCTCGCCGGCCGGGTAAAATGCCGCCGGATCAATCGTCACCAACCCGCTCTGCGCAACCTTATTGACTATATTTTCCTGGATATCCATTTTCGTCCCCTTTCAGCTTTTTGCCTCACCTAAATCCTCTCCAAGGGAGAGGACTTTCACAACCTGTTTAACTTTTTAAAGTTTCCCCAACTCCCTCTCCCTTGGAGAGGGCCAGGGTGAGGCTAAAATAAAAATCCGGAAGCAGCGCTTAAACTGCTCCCGGATACAAAGTTACTTCAAAATCTCTTACAAGAACTTAGCCCTGTAATCTTTTACATTCGCCTTATCTTTCAGCGACTCAAATATGCTCGCCTGCGAACGGCTCAGCAGGGTCTGCGCTATCTGCGCCCGCTGCGTTACCGAGTTACCAAGCGGCGCCGGGTTGATGAAATTCATCACCGAGAATACATAAACGCCGTGGTCGCCTTCGATCGGCTTCGACAGTTGGTTCGGCTTCGAACCGAACATGGTGCCTATTACTTTATACTCTACAGCCTGGCCCGGAATATTTGGGTTCGCAAATACCACGTTCTGTACCGGCGTTGCGGTCAGGTTCAGCTTCTGCGCCACCTGGTCGATGGTTTGTGAACCACTCTCGGCAGCCTGTATTTTCGCGATCAATTGTTTAGCTTTTACCGCTTTGCGCACATCAGGCTCAATCTGTTTCTTCACATCGTCCAACGACAAGGTGCCTTTTGGTTTGATGGCGGTCAGCACGGGTACGATATAATGATCTCCTACCACATAAACCTGGTCGCCGTCGTCGCCTACTTTAGATTTGTAAGCCCACCTTACTATCGCGCGTGCATCATCAATGCCCTGCACCGAGGCAGCAAGCGCCTTAAAATCATTGGCCGATTTAACGGTCAGCCCTTCTTTTTTTGCTTCCGCGTTGAAGTTGGTATTATTTGCAAGCGCGCCCAGGAAAGCTTGTGCCTTGCTATAGGCAACGGTTTGTGTTTTCTGGCTTGGCGTTATAGGCTTGTCAACCAGCGCTACCTTGGCTACTTTCTCGGAACCTTTCTGATCCTCAATATGGATCAGGTGTACACCAAATTGTGTGGTGGTGATAACCAGGTCGCCCTTCTTGCCATTAAAGGCCGCTTCTTCAAACGGGGCAGCCATAATGCCGCGTCCAAACATGCCGAGCTCGCCGCCTTTTTTGGCTGAACCGGGATCGCTCGAGAAAGTCTGAGCAAGGTCGGCGAATGACTTACCGCCCTGTACCAATTTCTTTAGCGAGTCGGCTCTTTTAAGCGCAGCATCTAAACCAATGCCCTGCGCCGAGATCAGGATGTGGCTTGCTTTTACCGAATCGGGGCCTACACGCGCATCGATCAGTTTGGCGATCTTATAGCTGCCATTAGACAGGTACGGACCGTAAACAAAGCCGTTCGGTTCGTTAAACATCACCGAATCCAGCTTTGGATCGCCCAATTGTCCCTTCTTCCTGTAGGCGAAAGGCGTTTTGGTTTCCGCATTCTGCTGTACAAAAAGCGAATCGTTGGTGCTGCTCTTAAAAAGCGGCGCCAATTTTTCAACCTGGTCCTTAACGGCTGCAGAATCTTCTTTGGTCGCCGAACCGTTAACGCTCACGTAGTCAAAGCTTCTCAACTCTTCTTTGTTGTTGAACTTGTATTTGTGATCCGCGTAATATGCTTTATAGTCGTCGTCCGAAAGGGTTACTTTATTGTCAGGTATCGAAGCGTAATCCAGCGTCACGTATTTGAAATTAACCAGCCTGTTCTTCGCCTCGTAGTCATCCTTTGTATCCAGCGAGTTCACGTACATACCGTTCGTCGCCAGCGCCACAAATTTTTGCGCAATTTTATTAAGCCCCATCTGGTTGATGAAGGCATTCCACTTCTGGACCATCGGGTCGTCCGCCGGAGCGCTTTTTATGTTATTCACAAACTGGCGCAGCTTATTCTGATCAACTTTACCGGTTTGCGGATCGCCGAAGTTTTGTACAATGGTCTGATCGGGATTATTGCCGAATATCATTTCCGACTTCTCGTCGGGAGTAACCGTCAGGCCAAGCTTATCAACTTCCTTGTTGAGCAGCACCTGGTTCACCATCTGGTTCCAGGTATTTTCCTGCATATATGCGGTAAACTGGGGGGTAAGGTTCTGCCCCGATTGCTGGAATTGTTCCTCCTGCGATTTCAACTGGTTGTTGAAATCGTTATACGATATTTTTTCGCCGGCAACGCTGCCAAGTTCATCGCGGTCACTGCCGAACAATGAACTCCCCTTCTGCAGCACGTCGATCAAAATAAACAAAGAAAGCGAGAGGCCGATGGCAATGGCTACTATCTTGCCCATGCGCTCGCGCAAATAATTCATTACACCCATATACTATAACTATAATATTAAAAAAACTCACTCAGAGCAGAAAGCTAAAAGCGCAAAGCATAAAGCTATTAAAAGAAACTTTCGGCTTTGGTCTTTCTGCTTTAAGCTTTTAGCTCAAAAAGAGGGCGCAAGATACAATTTTTGGTAAAATTATAAACAGAAAAAATTCTACGTGCGCGCCGCCTATTGCTTTGGAATATCCTGGCTTTTAACATTTATGTCGCCGTGCGCGTTGCCGAATTTCCAGTGATTAAGTCCTTCGTCGCTGCTGAAGCTTGATCCGTCGAGCGCCGTTCCGTCAGCCATCCGCACATGCACCAGCGTATTCGAGGTTACCTGCTTGCTATTCTGATCCCATATCAATTCGTCCGAGGTGAAAGTTTCGCCTTTCACATTGGTGCCTACCACATTGTTGCGCAACACAATATTTTTCTCTTGTTTATGGTAAACAGCGTATTTGGCGGTAATGGTTCCTGTTTCGTTCAGGTCGGGGCCGTAGAATATTACCTTAACGCCTTTTGGCATCTCGGTGTAAGGCTGTTTCACCGAATCGTAGTCCATCATCAGGGGCGCCGTCATGTGGGCCTTTACCTTGGCCGAGTCGCTGTAGATCACATCGACATTAGTATAGCTGGTAACCGGTTTATTCACTTCGGCGGCGGATATTTTCTGCAGATCTTTCAGGTCGTTCTCGCAGCCCGTTAAAATGCCGGCGCCGGCGATCGTTAGCGGCAAAATCAACCATGTGAACAGATTTGCCTTTTTCATACCGGCATGATTAATCAAACTTATATCGCACGAACCATTTGTCGTTCAGCGTAAAGCCCAGGTGCAGGTTGACATAATTCTCCTGTACGAGGCCGCTCTGCAAGGTACCGCGTTTGCCTATTTCGGCCGAGAAATTCACCTTATAAAAAGCGGTGGAGACACGGTCGTGCGGAAGCGGAATGCCAAAGCCGAAAGTGAAAGCGTATCTCTTTATATCAACGTTATTGATATTAAGATAAGTGTCTTCATAGATAAAGCCCACGCGGTAATCAACCAGCGCCAGGTAACTGGACAACGCGTTCGGGTTAGGAATAACCGAAGCGCCTATATTGAACGTTTTGCTGTTTTGCAATCCCGCGTTGCTGCCGGCAATCGAAAGGTCGGACCAGTTACCCGTGGTAAATTCAGCACCGATCATATAAAAACCGTCCTTCTGGTAAACGAGCCCATAGTGATTGATGCGCGGTAACTGCAGCTTTCCATTGGGTGTTTGGCTGTTCACTACGGTATCGGACGGGTTGTTCTGATTTCCGGTGGAATCATAGGTGTACTGGCTGACGATGTACGAATTCTGAACATTGAGGCTATTGCCTATGGATGCCGAATAGCCCAGTGTAAGGTGTTTGAGCGTAGAAAAATCGAACGTATATTGAGCGCCGTAGTCGAAATTAAAGCCGCCGACGTGGTTATCCTGCTCCACGCGCGAATCGAGCATACCATACAGGTTTGGTATCTCTGTTGACTGGAACTGTTTCAGGTTGCCAAATATATATGAAGCGTTGACGCCTAAGGCCAAATGCCGGGCGACGGTAAAGCCATAACCTAAAAATGCTTTTGATAAACCTCCTTCTCCCGAATAAATGTAGTTAACGGCGTTGGTGTCGGCAGGCGATGAAGTGCCGAAACCTTTGGATAACGTCTGTTTATAATTATACCCCACTTCGCTGTATGGCATCAATCCGAAACTAACCGCCGAATGCTCGCTTACCGGAAGGCCTATAGCAAAGTGGCTAAGTCTCAGGTTCGAGTACTTGTCGGCGCCCGTAACGCCTGACTGGCTAAGCGTCAAAAAATTGGTAGCGATGCCGGCATCGATCACCGTGTAGTCGATATAGCCATTGGCTGCGGGATTGATGACGTTGACATTCCTGAAATTGCCCATGATATTGGTGGCCACGGATATGCCGCCCATGCCGATATTTTGGGGCATAAGCTGATTGCTGAAATCGCCTATACCATAACGTGAATATGGCGAACTGGTAGTGGCGGTGGATTGGGCCCTGGCCTCAGCTATGATAACAACAAGCAAAAATGTAACAAAGAGCCTGGTATATTTAATCATTCGTATATTGTATAACTGCGTTTAATCCCTTCAGAACCAAGTAAGGCTCATTTTTAATGCAGGTGGCAAAGATGCTATTTTTCAATAGAGTATCAAAAAAAATGCTGTCGCCTCCTGTAAGTATAACATTCAAATCCCGCGTACTCTTGCGGTAGCTTTCAATAAAACCTGTAAGCTCGTATTTTATCCCGTTCTGCACACCCGAACGTATAGCGCTTACCGTATCATCGCCATAGCTTTCGCCGAATTGAGCATCCGCATCGATGAGCGGCAGCGCCCCCGTATAATAATTCAATGCTTTATAACGCATATTCAGCCCCGGCGATATGCTGCCCCCCAAATAATTTCCGGCAGCGTCGATGAAGTCGTAGGTGATCGCTGTGCCCGCGCCTATCACCAGGCTGTTTTTCCCGGGATACAGTTTATGCGCGCCAACCACCGCGGCTATCCTGTCCGGGCCCAGCGTTTCGGGCGTTTTATACCTGTTGGTGATGCTCACGGCCATACCAACGGTAAAATATTTTACTGCAATTTTTCGGCTGACGGCCTCGCGCCATGCTTCCGTTTCCTTTCTTACCGACGATATGATCGCCTTTTGTATATCATATTTGGCGATCAGGCCGAGCAAGGTTTCTGCGTCTGCAGCCTGGTATTGCTCAAACTGCAACAATTCATCTTGCCTGAAAACCGCGACTTTGATTAGGGTATTGCCAATGTCAATAACCAGGTTTGCCATCAGGCCCTTACCATTGCTAATATCGATTCGAATATTGCAAGCCCATCCTGGTTGGCTAATATAGGATCAGCAGCGCGCTCGGGGTGCGGCATCATGCCAAACACGTTTCGCCCTTTGTTGCATACGCCGGCAATGTTTTGCAACGAACCGTTGGGGTTTGCCTCATCGGTGATATTACCGTACTCGTCGCAATACCTGAACAATACCTGGTCGTTATCGTTCAGCATTTTCAGCGTGTCCGCGTCGGCAAAATAATTACCTTCACCGTGTGCTATAGGTATTTTGAGCGCCCTTTGCAGATCGATCTGCGAGGTGAGCAGCGAATCGTTTGTTTGCGCCCTCAGGTAAATATTGCTGCAATTGAACTTGCGGTTGGTATTGTGCAGAAGTGCCCCTGGGACAAGCCCGGCTTCGGCTACGATCTGGAAGCCATTGCATACCCCCCAAACATAACCGCCTTTTGCCGCAAACTGGATAACTTCCTGCATAATGGGCGAGAAACGCGCGATAGCGCCCGAGCGCAGGTAATCGCCGAATGAAAAACCACCGGGCAATACGATAAAATCGCAGCCCCGCAGGTCATGCTCTTTATGCCACAGGCGAACCACCTGCTGGCCCATTATTTTTTCCAGTACGTAGATGATATCCTCATCACAGTTGGAACCGGGAAATATTACAACTCCGAACTTCATGGCACAAAGCTAACATAACCCCCGAAATTAGGACGAATGTAAAAGTTAAAAAGTGTTAAACTGGAAATAAATGATGCTGGCCAGCAATATGATATACAAGGATTCATAGAACCAGCGGTAACTTCCATAGAGAAAATAATAGGAAAAAAATATCGCAGCAGGCACGGCGCAAAGCAGGAAGTGGTCGGCGTGGAAGCCGGGGCGTATGTAGAACGAAAAACCGCCAATAACCGCCACGAAAAGCAGCAATTGCATTGATTTTCGGGTTTGTACGTAGCTTTTTAAGAAGTTTTGCTGCAATTTGAAAAAACCGAGCACCAGGATGATGATCACCGGGATCAAAACCAAATAATTATAGTAATTGAAGCTGATCTTGAACTGGAACTTCGTAGCCAGGGGCAGCCAGATATCATAAAACTGCTGCATGCTGCCGCCCAAATAGTAGGAGACTGCCAGGAAGAAGAATACCGTTGCAAAGCCGATGATGCAGGCTACCCACTCGCGCCATTTGAACGGCCTGAAGATCACCAGCGCTATCCACACGCACATGAACATGAAGATAAAGGGCAGGTAGAAAAGCGTACCCACCGCCACGATCATGCCCAGGTCGTACGAGGTGGATTTGGCATCCTCGCCTTTGTAAAAACTGAATATTTTAAACAGCATCCATATCACCAGGAAATTGCACACCAAAGGCGGTCCCAGCAGCAAAAATGGCGTCAGCAGGCCCGAAGCAGTTACATACATCACCGCCGGCAGATAGGTTGACTTACCCAACAGGTTGTGGTAATTGACCAGGAAGTTGAGCAGCAGCGCCTGTGCCAATACCAATATGGCGGCAATAAGCAAGTTTAAAGCAGGCGGTATGTTGTAACGGTATGCCGCGGACAGGTGCAGGCGCGAAAAAAGCTCGTCAAAGGGGAAATCGGTTTTGGCGGGGAGACTATACAGGTAACCCACGCGCAATACGCAGAGCAAAACAACCAGCCAGATGATATTCAGGGGATTGTACGATCGGAAAAATTTGATCATGACCGGCGGATTTCGATGGCAATAATACAGAAAAACTGCTTAAGCCGAAACCACTTCCGCCCTGGCATATTTCCTGACCATGTCGTCAACGATCCTGGCGGTTTCATCCGGAAAATCGACGATGATACGTTGTCCGTTTGAAATCCAGTTATGTACCGTGTCAACAAAGTTTTCGTCTATGGCTTGAACCACCGGCACGCCCAGCCTTGAGGCTGCCAAAGCGTTGCATTGCTGCTCATACTGACCGGTCATAGGTATCATCATCACCTTCTTTTGCAGGAACAAGGCCTCGGCCGGGCCCTCGAAACCACCGCCGGTGAGCAACCCATCGCAACTCGCCAGGCTTTTATTGAAGGCGTCATTGTTCACGGGGAACACGCTCACATTACCCTCGCGATAGGTGGTCTTCTGGCGTTTTGAGAATATTTGCCATTCCACATCCTTCACCTTGCCTAAATGACTTATCAGGGTCTTATCGTCGTACGCTGGCAGATAGACCGCATAATGTCCCTCGTTAGTCGGTTCAAGGTTCCTGATCTCGCTGCGGATGACCGGCGTATGGATAAAATCGTCATACCGCTCAAAGTGAAAACCGATATGCCAGGTGGTCGGCGAATAATATTTAAAGAGCCATTCGGCAACATTCCATTTCGCAGGCCGCGGCGTTTTCGGCGAAATAAACGAACACTGATGACTCAATGATACGGACGGAAGCTTCTGCCTGCGGCAGGCCCAGGCGCTTACCGGCTCAAAATCATTAACTATCAAATCATACTGCTTCAGCGGAAGATGGTTGATATCGTGCCAGAGCTGGCGCAGGTTCATCAATTTGTATGTCGCCCACTTATCGACACCGCCCTTTGTGCCAAATACAAAACTAAAACCATGCAAACGATATTTCAACGGTTGGGACAATGACACTTCCGCCTCGGTGCCGCTCACCAAAAGGTCCAGTTCGCCGTATTGCTGCAGCAGCGGGACGATCTCGCGCGCCCGGCTGATGTGGCCGTTCCCGGTTCCTTGTATAGCGTAGAGGATTTTCAATGTCGTGGGAAGATTGTAAAGTTGTACTGTTGAAAGGTTACCGCTGATTTTAGCATTTAGAACCGTGTTTTGTTGAATATGTTACAAATGTAATCGTTGGAAGATTGAAATAACATTCCAACTTTCCAACCTTACAACTTTTCAACAAAATTTAGTGTACTTCCAGCTTAAAGCGTTCCAGCAGGTTCTTTACGTCCATTTTGGCCTCCAGGTCCTCGGCGTCGGTATGGTCGTCCTCATCAATATCGGCTTTGAAGTTCGCCGGATCATATTTGAAGACCGTCCATTCATTGTCATGATATTCGAGTGCAGTGAGGCTTTCCACCCAGTCGCCTGAATTGAGGTAAAGCACAGAACCGGATTTATCAGTGGATTGCATTTCTCGTATTTCGGCATGATGGATGTGGCCGCAGATCACGTAGCTGTATTTTTTTTCTACGGCCAGGTCCGCAGCGGTCTGTTCAAATTGGTTGATAAATTTGACAGCATCCTTAAATTTACCCTTTACCTTTTGGGAAAAGCTCATCTTTTCCCTGCCCATTTTAGTCAGCCACCAGTTCACAAAACTATTAAGCAGGATCAGCGTATCATAACCTACCGCGCCCAGCTTGGCCAGCCATTTGGAGTGCTGCATGGTTACGTCGAACACGTCGCCATGGAATATCCAGGCTTTTTTACCGTCAACATTCAGCACCAGTTTATTTTTCAGGTGGAATGAACCCAGGTCGAAATCAGCGAATTTGCGCAGCATTTCGTCGTGGTTACCGGTAAGATAGTAAACCGGTACGCCTTCGGTCACAAATTTCAAAATACGGCGCACTACCTTCATGTGCGTCTCGGGCCAGTATGATTTGCTGAACTGCCAGATGTCGATAATGTCGCCATTCAGGATCAGCATTTTAGGCTTTATACTCTTCAGGTATTTCAACAGCTCTTTAGAATGGCACCCATAAGTGCCCAGGTGCACATCGGAAATAACGACGATGTCTATTTCGCGCTTTGCCATAAATGTTTGGGGGGATAATGTTCCTTCCGGTAGTTTTTACCGGTCAATGGATCGGAAGACCTTGGTATGTAACGACTATTCGTCGTCCTCGTCTTCATTAACTTTCAATTCATAAGGGCTGACGTAAAATATGCCCAGCAGTAAAAGCAGCCCTACAACAACTAAATACGCAAACTCAAAATTCATAACTGCGATATTTAACAAATGTCAGAAACTCAGATTATCTGAATATTAAGACTATATGAAATTAAAAAGGTTTCATCCGCGCAGAAATTTTTTTTCGATCCGGTTCAATTGCTTAATGTGGTGATTTAAATGGATGAGGATGAATTTGAACCATTGCGCCGCGTTGAGCATGCCCATCCGCGGATGTTTCATCCGCTTGTTGATGGCGGAATCATGGATAAGCGGTGCCACTTCGGCTATACGTTTGCGGCATTTGATGATGAGGTTGCGGGCATCTTCTTTGCTGATCTTTTTTGTTGGGGTCCTTTCCGCAATTGTTTTGGGCACTTTAACTTTTACCGGCGGGAATCGATTAAAGGTCAGCACAAACAACCCGATCAGGCTGCGACCCTTAGCGGTCGGCATGCAAATGCTGAGCGTACATTTCTCCAGCGCCATGCTCGAACCCAGCGTAGTTTGCATGATATGGCTGTAAACCTCGGCGTAAGACCAACCACCATCCGGTGGCGTCAGGTCGAACTGTTCGTCGGGGATAGTATCCAGCCGGCTGCGGTAAACATCCAGGGCGGCCTCAATGGCTTTACGTTCAGCTTCGATCTTCATACCCGCATTTTGTCAATAAAGTTACTCCTTTTGTCAAGTAAATCGGCATGATCGTATAATTCACCGAACAAGGCGCCCTTTTTGCCTTAGATTTATTTGACCTGATAAATCATTGATCATGAAAAAGTTAATCCTTTTTTTATTTCTATTATCGATCTGTTCATCTGCGGCTATCGGGCAGGGCAATAATAAATTGCAGTTATCCGCAGGTTACTCCCACGGCTTTTTCAGCAGCTTTACCGGCGACGCTTATAAAGAAACGTCAACTCTCGGCGGCGGATTCAGCGATACGGTCGGCAAAAAAATGTCGCATCAATTGAACGGGCTCGATATCTCAGGTGCTTACCGGCTTTCAGACTATTTCGCTGCGAAAGCAGGTTTTGGGTGGTTTAGCGGATCAGTAACAGGCAGTAATGTCCCGGGCGGTTCTTTCGGAAGGGGAAACGCGGACCAGCCCACCTATGTTTTTGTCGTACCCGGGTATTCCGTCCAGCATACCAAACAATCCTATCTTTCCTTTTTGGCAGGCGCCGAATACAGGGATTTCAAATCGGCACATAAGGTAAACCCATTTGCGCAATTGATGATCGGCGTAGGATTTGAAGGTACATCGTATGATCTCACCAACACCACTCACGCTATTATATATCAAACCGAAAATTACAAAGCAACCGCAGTCGTGTTCAGTATCGATGCCGGGGCCGGGCTCGATTTAAAACTGAATAAAAATTTCGATATCCGTATCATCCAGGCAGACTTTGTGCCGACATTCCCCGGGAAAAAATACATACAGAAACGCGGCGATCTGCGCGGTCCGTTCCCGGGTACTTCTTTTCCCAATGATCGATTATATACATTACAGGATGTGACAACGGACACCGGTTTCCAGGCCAATTTCAGGCTTGGTGCAGGCATTGTGTTTACGCCGGATTTATAAGAGCTGTATCAATTCTTTTAATTGCGTGATTTGCACGGGCACATCGCCAGTTTTCGGTCAATTCGTTTATTATTCGACCTTATAACGGTAAACGCTCCTGCCGATATTGCCGTGGCCGTCGATGCCTTCTACGATCACGATGCAAGTGCCGCGCATGTCAGAATTAAAATAATCAAAAGACAGGTTACCGTCTTTATCCGGGACCATTTCAGGATTCCAGTAAATCGTCGGCCTTATATCCTGCGGACTTGTATCCCGTGGATGGTCATACCTCGGCGAGTAAAACTGACGGGGTTTATAAAATCCGTTCAGCTGAAATATAACCAGCCCCGGGGATGCCGCAGCCGGAGAACTTGACCTTTCACCGCCACGTTTGGTGGTAATAACGACCGCTCCACCCGCTGCCGCCGACCCATACAGCGCCAGATACGCTCCGCTTGAGAGCAGCTCGATACTGTATATGTCGTGTACACTTACTATATCATAAACATAATTTTGATTGGGCACAGGCACACCGTCAAGTATAAACAAAATTGGCGGGGTTGGCTGAAGATAAGTAGGGCTGAATTGGCCAAAATGTTCCGGGGTGCGAATTAGATACAATTTTCCCCTTTTTGAAATAGTACCCGGAAGCTTACCGAATAAACAAGGCAGATCGATGCAATTATCCAGTTGATCACCCACGAGCACGTAATTGGCATGCCCCGCTCCGTTCAGGTTGGCGGAATGCTGAAGCTTAAATGTTCCCGGATTGTTACGGGCTGATATTTGGACAGTCTTAAGATTGATAACCCTGGACAATGACGAACTTTTTTTTACCTGCTGATATCGTTCCTGCGCTAATACCGCATACTGTTGCGGAACAACGACACGGTATGTGTCCGTTGCGGTTACCGGCGGCGGCTGATCCTGGCTTATGGTTACTTTCACGTCGCCGCTGTTATTGCCTTTGTGGGCTGAAACTATGACCGTGCTCGTGTCCGAAATATCAAGATTATCAAATTTAAAATTGCCCCCGGCATCGGTTATCGTATCCCTCACGATACCATTTTTGCCATCTAAAAAAACAACTTTGCCCTTGGGAACCGGTTTGCCGGATAATGTTGCAAGGGTTCCCGCCACCTCCAATGCGGTTTCAGCCTGAAATGCAGGCGCCGCGCCACTTCCGAGCACGGCCTTCCATTCAAAGCGCCGGTAACCCTGTGTAAGCATCAGCAGATCCAGGTCGTTGTGAGCATTTTGAGCATCGGACGCAAAGTAATAGTTCGGTTGTTCGACATAGCCTTTCAGATCGGGCGTCAGAAGCAGGTCAGTAAGTATCGTATGCTCACTATTTTCGTCGAAAGCTACCTGGTTGCCGTCGATCACTGACACTGAAAAATGGCCATCCACAGGCAATCCGGTATTTTTCGCGTGGAGACTGATCCTTATGTTTTCCCTTTTAGCGTACATCATCTTATCGCTGTGAATATCCAGATCGAGCAGGTCGTTATTCTTTATGAAGAACAACCGCTCTGCCAATGGTTCATTCGCGGAAGAAAATAGGGTGGCTCGCGCCACGCCGGTATGCAAATCATGAGTATCAATATCGATCGCAATAGTAAGTTCGTTCAGCCTGAAAACAGCTGGTATGGCTTCGCCGCCTGAATAAACCACGATACTAAACTCATTGTCCCTATTCTTTTCATAAAAAGCTTTATTGGCGCTTACTTTCACTATTGCTTTTCCCGGCTGATCATTGTTTATGGAAAGCACCAGACCGTCGCTCCGGGGTTTGGGGAGGTCGATATCGATTTTTGCGCTATCCCTATAAGTTAATTCAGCCTTATAACTCTTATTCGGAGCCGGTTCCAAATAGAAATACCCCATTCCCAAATGCCGGGAGGCAAAATCGCAAACTTTGTTACCATTGTTATCGGTAACAATACCTTGCACATCAACGCCAAGCCCGTTAGGGCCTACAGCTTTGAAGCCAACTTTTGACCTTATTCCTGCAACTAATTCACCGCCTTCCGGGAAAAATTGTATATCAATTTGGCTATTCGCAATGCCCGGGCTTATCACGCTCTCGGTGATCCGGCTATTTTTAACGACAGTAACCGGCACTTTTCTTTCAAAATATGCAGGCTCGGCTTCATTTTCAATTAACCTGGTATATGCCCTTATCCGATAGCCATCATTGTGAACGGAATCCGGTAAAGCAAAATCGCCCCAGGCTATACCATTGTTCAATTGCAGTTTGATGGATCTACCGACCTTGTTATTTGCATTGATCAGGTCGACATGCAGTATCTTGCTCATAGGTGACAATTTATGTTGCTCGCCTGTGGTTACGTAGGCCTTGAAATAAACTGTGTCACCTGCCGCGTACCATGGCCTATCCAACTGCAAGTGCACTTTTTCTACGGGATGAGCCGTCAAAAATGCTTTTAATTTATCCAGCAGGCTTTTTACAGCCTGTTCGCCGGAATTTGCTTCCAAAGACAAGGGTATTTCGTTATCGGCTTCAACTCCATTAATAGGCAGGGATTGCTTGTCCTGATAATCCCATGGCAATAAACCCGCAACCTTCGCATTATCCATATACCCTTTGGTAAACAGGCCACCATTATAGCTACCGTCCGGGTAAATGGTTATTTCATTTGCCGTCATTAAAGTGTACCGCAACTGATGAGCACTATTACTGCGCAAGTCGGTTTGCAAATTTTCCAGTGTAAATCCGCCGCCGTTTGCCGGCAGGTGGAACGGCATGCTTTTAGTGCCGCCATTGTCCGAATACTGTATCAACAGCGTATCCGGCAAGCGTAAACGCCCATTATGGTCGGTGCTGATTTGTATATTTCTGTCCAGGTGTGCCGACGAAGTATCTTTAATAATATAATCAGGTTCACTTAATTCGTGGTCATAATATGCAACCGTATCCCTATTTCCATTGGCAACCGAGGCGAGTGTAACTGTATTGACGTTCCTGTTTTCGAGATAAGCCTGCGCCCTGGCGCCGGATATCATGTGCAGTATCCGCTGCTTCTCTGCATTGGGCCTCGCATGTATTGCAACTACCGCGAAACCTTTAGTGTTATAATTTTTCTGATATAACGCCCTGATAAAATCCATTTTCGAACCGCGGAAGGCAATGCCCCTGTTGGCGTCAAACTGCTTTTGTTCGGAAGCATCCGCCGGCTTTATATGCTCAAAAAATACTGTGATGTCACTCTGAAGCCGGAGCGTGGTAAATGAATAGGTAAACAAGTTCAGGTCGATCTTATAGACATAACCCAAAGCCCTGTTCTCCACGATTAATGTGCTGCGCGAGCTTACTTTCAACTCGTTATCAGCACGGTTATAATGGAACGCAAGCACTTCAGGGTTTTTGATCACGCATTTCTTAGCGAAGGCCGAGGTACCTATAAAATAATCGGTAAATAACCTATGCCATTTTCGCCATCCGCGCAGGGGATCGTTGACGATCACAACCTCGTCCAAAACGTTGGTCTTAGGTTCCAGGCTGATTGTGAGCTTTACCGGTATGGGGCCGGCGGTTAAGGTTATCACTTTTTTCTGAAAGGCGGTGTGTGATATTACCAGCTCGATCCTGCCGTTATAGTTGGTATTGAGGATGAAAGCTCCGTTCGCATCGGTTACCGTTCCTATCGATGTATTGTTAATAAATACAGAAACATCGGGAATTGGCGTATTCGTAGCAGCGTTGACCACCTTGCCAGACACACTGATCTGGCCGTTGGCAGCTAATGCAAGGCATAAAAAACAAAAGACAAGGATAAGTTTCATAGATGATTATTTAGGCGTTTAACAGGGCATTATATCCATGTCACGGTGTGCGTGACACATAAGGCTTCGCTCTACGGTTTTAACGCGAAGCAATATAACTAATTTTTTAGTAATAAGTTATAGTAATGAAGTCAATTCTTTTAAATGGGTGATTTGCGCATGTACGTCATCGGGCTTTGGCAGTCCGTTTGGGTTAAAATAAATGGCATCCATGCCAAAGTTCATAGCACCGTAAACGTCAGCTTCCAGGCTATCGCCGATCATCAGGCTTTCTTCAATAAAGGCACCGGCAAGGTTGATGGCATGCTCAAATATGCCCCTATGCGGCTTGTTATATCCTACTACTTCGGATATGATGACATGCTGAAAATATTTGGCGATATCCGTCCCCCCTATCTTAATGGTCGTTGATTCAAGAAAACCGTTAGAGATCAAATGCAGGTTGTACTTTGAGCTCAGGTATTGCAGCGTTTCATGTGCATCGGGGAAAAGGTTGGTTTTAGTGGGGCAAAGCTTTACATAGGCATCCTCAAACCCTGCCGGTATCAGTTCGGGGCTCATGCCCAATTGCAAAAACGTTTGTTTGAAACGCGCCTCGCGCAGTTCATCCTTGGTGATCTTGCCTAAGTGATATTCCGCCCAAAGCTTATGATTGTTGCGGGTATAGGTTTCGATGAAAAGACCAGCCGAATCCAGGCCGAGCTCTTTCAACCCATAAATCCCGTAAAGTTCGTGCAAAGCCTCTTCCGCATTTTTATCAAAATCCCAGATGGTATGATCAAGGTCGAAGAAAAGGTGTTTATATGTCGAACTGCGGATGTTCAATTTCGATTTTTTTTAGATGGGCAAAACTACGCTTAAATCCGAAATTGAAATTTCGAAATTCGAAATCCTTCTAAATCATTTTCTCGCCATATGCCAGATCCCCCGCATCACCCAATCCCGGAACGATATACGCCTTCGAAGTCATTTCCTCATCCACAGCCCCAACCCAGATATGCGCCTTGGGCAGATGCGCCTTAACATGCTCGATGCCGATCGTGCTGGCAATGATTGCTGCTATGTGCAGTTCTTTAATGGAGAACATGGCCAGCAACTCCTTACATACATCTACCATACTTTGGCCGGTGGCCAGCATGGTATCACACATGATCAAAGTATGCCCGTCAAGGTTGGGCGTCGAGATATGATCGATATTGATGATAAAATCGCCGTTCTTTCGCACTTTGCGATAAGCAGTAATAAAAGCGGACGGCGATTTATCGAAATAGTTTAGAAAACCCTGGTGAAAGGGTAAGCCAGCACGTAAAATGGTGCCCAGCACCGGGTAGGCGACCGGCACGTTCACAGCGGCAATGCCCAGCGGTGTTTGCACCTCCACCGGCGTGTACTTCAGTTTTTTACTGATCTCGTAGGCCAGTATTTCACCTAATCGTTCCTGGTTACGCCGAAACCTGGCCATATCCAATTGGGTATTGGCGTCGCGCAGTTCGGCGATGAACTGGTTGCCCAAAGTGTTGGTTTTGTTCAGTACGAAAAGCATGTCTAAATCTACTGATTTTGGGCGCAATCTTTCTAATACTACCATAGGGGCGAATGATTTAAACTGAAACCTGACTAAATACTTTTCTTTTTGAATTAACGTCTCGTTTTTGCTTAAGTTTTCCACTTTTGAACTATTTGATTTCGACTCATATTATGTTTAACCTGCTGACATAATGTTGTCAAAACCGATCAGCAATTTTGTATTGCTGATGTGGCATTAACCTGACGGTGTGCGAAACAATCTCAACCGGATGGCATTATTTAATTCGTATTTTTGTTAAATCTCTATGGATTTCAAATTAACTTCCCAATACCAACCCACCGGCGACCAGCCCGAAGCGATACGTCAATTGGTGGACGGTGTTATAAATGGTGATACGTATCAAACCCTGCTTGGTGTAACAGGCTCCGGAAAAACTTTTACGGTTGCCAACCTTATTGCCCAAACACAGCGCCCGACACTCATCCTCAGCCATAACAAAACCCTTGCCGCACAGCTTTACGGCGAGTTCAAACAGTTCTTCCCCGAGAACGCCGTGAATTATTTTGTATCCTACTACGACTACTACCAGCCCGAGGCTTTTATCCCCTCGACGAACACCTATATCGAAAAAGACCTTAACATTAACGAAGAGATCGAAAAACTGCGTCTGCGCACCACTTCTGCCTTAATGTCGGGCCGGAGGGATGTGATCGTTGTATCGTCCATTTCGTGTATATACGGTATGGGTAACCCGGAAGATTTTAAGGATTCGGTATTTCGTTTCGCGGTCGGCACCAGGATCAGCCGCAACGCGTTCCTGCACAGGTTGGTTGAGATATTATACGCCCGCACGACCGCAGATTTTCGTAGAGGAACATTTCGCGTGAAGGGCGATGTAGTGGATATTTATCCGGCTTATCTGGACTATGCTTATCGTGTTTCATTCTTTGGCGACGATATCGAGGAATTGAGCACCTTCGAGCCATCAACGGGAAAAACCCTGGAGAAAATGACGCACATGGTTATTTTCCCGGCCAACCTGTACGTGGCCCCGCGCGAACGTTTCCAGCAATCCATCTGGGCCATACAGGAGGAACTGGAAGTACGCAAACAGCAGTTCATCAATGACCAGCGTTTTTTGGAGGCTAAACGTTTGGAAGAAAGAGTCAATTACGACCTGGAGATGATCCGGGAACTGGGCTATTGTTCGGGTATCGAGAACTATTCGCGGTTTTTTGATGGCCGAAAGCCAGGCGCAAGGCCTTTCTGCCTGCTGGATTACTTCCCGGACGATTATTTGATGGTGATAGACGAGAGCCACGTAACCGTACCGCAGATCAGGGCTATGTACGGCGGCGACCGCTCGCGTAAGATATCATTGGTTGAATACGGCTTCCGGCTGCCCGCGGCTTTAGATAACCGGCCGCTCAATTTCCAGGAGTTTGAGCGACTGGCGCCGCAGACCATTTATGTAAGCGCTACGCCCGGTGATTTCGAACTGGAAAAATCCGGCGGTGTGGTGGTGGAGCAGGTGATTCGCCCTACGGGGCTGCTCGATCCGGTGATCGACGTGCGCCCGGTGATCAACCAGGTGGATGATCTTTTGGAGGAAGTTGACCAGACCGTCAAAAAAGGCGACCGTGTGCTGGTAACAACATTGACCAAGCGTATGTCCGAAGAGTTAGCCAAATACATGGATCGTCTCGGTATCAAATGCCGCTATATTCACAGTGAGGTGAAGACTTTAGATCGCGTGGAGATATTGCGCGGCCTGCGCTTAGGCGAATTCGACGTGTTAATCGGTATCAACCTGCTGCGTGAAGGTTTGGACTTGCCCGAAGTATCCTTAGTGGCGATATTGGACGCCGATAAAGAAGGCTTCCTGCGTTCCGAACGTTCGTTGATACAAACCATCGGCCGCGCCGCGCGTAACGACCGCGGACGGGTGATCATGTATGCCGATACGATCACAGAATCGATGCAGATCACGATAGACGAGACCAACCGCCGCCGCGAAAAGCAGATCGCTTATAACCTGGAGCATGGCATTGTACCGAAAACGGTCGGCAAATCACGCGAAGCGATCATCGAACAAACCTCGGTCGTAGATTTTGTAGGCGGGGTGCAAAAAGCCTATGTGGAGTCGGAAGCCTTATCCATCGCCGCCGATCCCATTGTTCAGTACATGACCAAACCCGACTTGAAAAAAGCCATCGAAAATACGCGCAAGGAAATGCTTACCGCCGCCAAGGATATGGATTTCCTGCTTGCCGCCAAGCTTCGCGATGAAATGTTCGCTTTGGAAAAGATGATGGAAGAAAGATTTTAATGTGCAGATATGCAGATGTGCGAATGTGCAAATGGGTTCATGTGCCAAGCATTTACACATCAAATATCATCAGTAAATCATAATTCATCTGCACATCTGCATATTTGCACATCCGCACATAAAACTGTGTAATATTTTGGGCCCTCATTCGTCCTAACTGATAGATAGCGTTATAAAACATTTTCAGTTATATAACCTTATATTTGTAGGCTTAAATTATCCAAAATGGAATTTATTCGTTTCCTGTTCATAGCGATACTCGTATTATACATCATACGCAGCCTGGTGCGCCTGGTGCTGCCCATGCTTTTCCAGAGCGTGGTTAACAAAGCGCAGGAGCATGCCCAGCAACAGCATCAGCAACAATACCGCGCAAAACAGCCCGAAGGCAAAGTGACCGTGGATTACGTACCCGAAAAGAAAAAGAAAGGCACAATTTCTGATTCGGCGGGGGATTTTATTGATTACGAAGAAGTAAAATGAGCATAGACCGCGGCGGAGCCGGACCCGTATTCAAACGCAGGCACTTCGGAAACCCGCAGGTATTTAATGTTATTGTCACTAACTACGTCGTTGTCTTCTTCGGCCTAATGCTATTCGTCAATTCAAAACATCATATTCATTGGTTCTTTTGGGTGGTGATGGGCGTACTGGCGGCCTATAATGTTTTCATGATCTACAGGCACCGCGATGAGATCACCCTGGTTTCCATCATCGCGTATATCATCGGTCTTGCCGGTTTGCCGCTTATCTTTTTAATGGTTTGACCCGCACCGGCATTGTTACTTAAGGCGGGTAAAATTTAATTCCATTTATAAGCCAAATTTCTATTTTTGGGGAATTTTATTTTTTTGTCCCTAAAAAAACTCAGATGAGCAACTGGTTCAAACGCAATGGCATCCACCTGGCCATTACAGTCATATTTTTCGCGATCTGCTTATTTTATTTTTCCCCGGCGTTCCAGGGAAAAGCCCTTGGTCAAAGCGACGTCATCGGCGCGCAATCGACTCAAAAGGAGATCATGGATTACCGGGCAAAGGATACGACGATCCTTTGGACCGACCAGATCCTCGGCGGTATGCCCACTTACCAGGTATGGGCGCCTTATTCGCACAATATCGCCAATTACGCGGTTGACGCCGTTGCCAAATTGTTCCCTAATCCGGTGGGTATCATACTGATGCTGATGCTGGGTTCATACTTCCTTTTTATCGTCCTGAGACTGAATCCCTGGCTGGCAGCGGCCGGTGCGCTGGCTTTCACTTTCTCATCTTACAATATTATTTACGTTGTCGTCGGGCACGTCAACCAGGAGATCGCTATCGCCTTTTTCGCGCCGATATTGGCTTCTGTTATTCTTATCCTAAGGGGCAGACACTGGACCGGGTTCGCTTTGCTGGCGCTGTTCCTTGCGGCCGAGATCAAGGCCAACCACATCCAGATGACCTATTACCTGATGATCGCTTTGCTGATACTCATGGTATTTGAATTGGTAAATGCTATCCGCACCAAACAAACCCAACAGTTCTTTAAAGCCCTGGCTTACATGGCCGGCGCCCTGGTGCTGGCATTGATGGTGAATGCATCTGTTTTGTGGAGCACTTACGAATACGGCAAAGATTCAATCCGCGGCAAATCGAACCTTACAGCAGGCGTTAAGGAAGCAAGCAGCGGCGTTCCAAAAGAGTACGCTTACGAGTTCAGTGAAGGTGTCGGCGAATCTTTAACACTGCTTGTGCCCAACCTGTATGGCGGCGCTACTGCCGGTCCAGCCAATCCCGATTCGCACGTCGTAAAAGCGCTTGAGGATCTCAAGCAAACTCCTGAACAATCACAGGCAATTGCCCAGCAGTTTCCGATGTACTGGGGCGAAAAACCTTTTACCGAAGGCCCCTGGTACTTTGGCATACCGATATTGTTTCTGTTCGTACTTGGTTTATTTATTGTGAAGAACAGGATCAAATGGTGGCTGCTAGCGACCGTTGTGCTGACGTTGCTACTTTCTTTCGGTAAGAATTTCACACTAATCTCCGACCTGTTCTTCAACTACTTCCCGCTATATAATAAGTTCCGTGTGGTAGAGTCGATATTGACGGTGACCTCGCTATGCTTCCCGATACTGGCTTTGCTGGCGGTGGATGAGATCATAAAGTCGGCCGACAAAAAATCCCTCGTCAAAAAATTATTCATCACACTCTATATTGTTGGCGGCGTTACCGTCATCCTGGCCGCCGTTCCTGATATGTTCTTCTCGTTTAGGCCGAGCAACCACCTTGAATTTGTACAACGGCTCACTCAGGCCACAGGCGGCGACTCAGGTGCGGCCAATTCGATAGCGAATGCACTGGTCCAGGATAGGATATCTGCCGCGCGCACAGATGCTTTGCGAACACTGCTGTTTGTAGCGCTCACATTTGCGTTGCTTTGGGCCTACCTTACCCAAAGACTGAAAAACACTGTCGCCTTTTCGGTGCTCTTCCTTATCGTTGTTGTAGCCGACCTGTTCACTATCGACAAACGTTACCTGAAAGACGAATACTTTGTAGATAAACAGCAGGTTCAGCCCCCGGCGCCGCGGCCGGTGGACGAATTCATCATGAAAGACACTGATCCCGATTTCCGCGTATTTGACACCAGCCAGGGAATCAATACCGACCGGACGACACCCTTTTTCTATAAATCAATAGGCGGTTATTCGGCGGCAAGGATGAAACGCTATCAAGAGCTGATTGAAAACCAGCTTTCGGCAAGCATCAACCATGATGTACTCGATATGCTGAATACCAAGTACATCATCGTGCAGGACCAGAAAACGGGCAACCTGAGCATGCAGCGCAATGAGACCGCCTGCGGCCATGCGTGGTTTGTAAAAGAAATTGAGTACGCAAAGAATGCGGATGACGAGATGAAAAAGATCACCGCGTTCTCACCAAAGGACAAAGCCATCGTCGATCAGCAGTATAAGAGCCTGATCGATGGCAAATCGCTGGCGATCGATCCAGCTGCAACTATTACCCTGGCTAAATATACACCCGATCACTTAACCTACAAGAGCAGCAGCGCTACAAATGCTGTAGCCGTTTTCTCAGAGATCTATTACAATAAAGGCTGGAAGATGTACATTGATGGCAAAGAATCTCCGTATTTCCGCGCCGATTATTTATTACGTGCTGCGGTGATCCCGGTAGGTAACCACACCATCACTTTCGATTTCCACCCGGCATCATACTATACCGGCGAAACCATCTCGCTGGCAGGCTCGGTACTGCTGGTGTTATCCTTAGGCGGGGCGATATTTATGAGTTTCCGGCATAAGAAAGAAGAGGAGAAAAAGGAGGCATAGGCTGCTGTCTGAACTAAGATTTATAGGATTAAATAATTGTAAGATTCAAAATTGCAATCCTGGCTATCCTTGAATTCTACAAATCTTAGTTCAGACAATTAATCATTCGTCCTTCTATGCAGCAGCCAATACCACCCCAGGTTAAAGGCAATGACGATATGGTTGAAAAAGGTCCGTACCGGCCCGTAATGGTGCCGCATAATATGGTAGCGCTCTTTTAAGCTTTGGCGATGCCGCTTTTTCGACATGCCCCCTACCAGGTATTTGGCCACATACCGATTGACATTGACAATGGTTTTGGCCTTTTTCGCTGCGTTCAGTATCCAGTCGATATCGGCGCTTAACTCATATTTTCGGTTGAAAGGTTCGATGAGCGACCGCTTGATATAGATAGCCTGGTGGCTGATGCTCATCCCGTATTTAAAACTGCGCCAGGTAAATTGCTCAGGCGCTTTGTGCCGGCGTTGCCCAAGGCTTTGACCCTGCTCATTGATCATTTCGGTTTCACCGTAATAGATGTCCGCGCCATCGGCGGAAGCGAAAACGCCGGCAACGGTATCCTTGTCGTAAAACTCGTCGCCGGAATTCATGAATATCACATAGTCACCCGTGGCTAAAGCGAGGCCCTTATTCATCGCGTCATAAATACCTTCGTCCTCTTCGCTGACCAATTTGCTGATCTTGTCACCGTATTTTTTGACGATGTCCAATGTCCCATCGGTCGAAAGGCCATCGATAATAATATACTCGATATTCGGGTATTTTTGGCCCAAAACTGAAAGCATAGTCCTCTCGATGTGTTTGGCATCGTTGAAGACAATGGTGATGACGGATAATTTAGGCCGGAACATTAGCCCCTCCCGTCCCCTGAAGGGGAAGCTTTAATACATTCTTGTAAACTTCGACATATTTCTTTGCAATAATTTCTTCCGAAAATTTCTCCATCACTGTTTGCCTGGCATTTTCCTGTAGCTTTCCCCTGTCCGGATGGTTAATGATCCATTGCATGCCATCCGTAAAGCTTTCGGACGATCGGTATTCGGCCAGGTAGCCGTTCTGTTCGTGATCGACCATATCGGGTATGCCGCCCGTGGTAAATGCGATAACCGGCGTACTACAAGACAGGCTTTCCATTACGGTGTTGGGCAGATTATCCTCCAATGAGGGGATCAAAAAAGCATCCGCTGCCGAATAACACAATGCAAGCTTCTCATCGTCATTGATTGTCCCGAGGAAGCTGGTTTTGAACGGGAATTCGGGTATATCTTCTGTATTCCTGTTGCCGAACACGACCAACTCTATTTGATCTGCTTTATCGCCCAGGCTGTTCTTCAATAATTCCAGGCTTTCGAGTAAATAGCCCGTCCCCTTGTGCATATCCTTGCGCGAAGGCATAAAGCCGCTCAGGAAAACGAATTTATCTTTAGGCAAACCCAGCCGCTCTTTAGCGGACGTCTTATCAGTTGGCCTGAAAACATCCGTTTCCAGCGTATTCGGAATTCGGTTTACCGACTTACCTTTCATCAGGCTGCTTTCCGCGACAGAGTGCTGCATCCAGGCACTTGGCGCGATGATCGTAAAATCCAGTTTGGCATACGCATCCTCTTTTTGCAGCCATATCCTGTGCGATGCATCATTATCACCCGCGTCATTCAACAACGGGCAATTACCGCATTCGGCCTTGAAATGATCACAAGTATAGCGCACGTGACACCCCCCGGTGAAAGCATTGCTATCATGGAAGGTCCAAACGACGGGCTTATTCAATTTAGCTATTTCAGCGATGTGCTTTGGATTCAAAAACCCGTGATTGACCCAATGCAGATGGATGATATCAGCTTCTTTAACATCTTTATTGCGAATCACCGACCTGCCGAACCATGTAAACGAAAAAGGAGTTTTCACCGCTTTCAGGTATCGTTTGGCCCAAATACGCTCAAGTATGATCGAAGCTGCTGTCCGGGCTTTTTGAAACAAATTTGTGCTGAATTCCCCTATTTCAGGATTTTTCCCAAATTTGTAATGAACGATGATTTTAGATTCGATACCTTGCCTTAGTAATGCGCGGTTTAGCCTGATACAGGCCCTGCCCGCTCCGCCGTTACCATCGTAGGTATTTAAATGCACGACTTTCAAGATGTCCAAAAATACATTTATTCACCGCAAATAAATTTCAAGTGATATGAAAAAACTGTACCTGTCCCTGTTCACAACCCTGGTATGCGTTGTTGTTGCGACCGCACAAGACCAGGAGGTTTACTTTACCTCATACCCGACACTTACCCCCGACGGCAAGACTGTGATCTTCAGTTATGAGGGCGATCTGTGGAAGGTTGATACCGGCAACCCGGTAGCTGTACGGCTCACCGCCATGCAGGGCGAAGAAACCGATCCGCGTGTATCACCGGATGGCAAGTGGCTTGCTTTCTCGTCGAACCAGTTTGGAAATAACGATGTTTACATCATGCCTCTGGCCGGTGGCGAGATCAGGCAGTTGACCTACCATGACGCCAATGACCAGGTGGACTCATGGAGCTGGGATTCAAAGTCAGTTTATTTCAACTCCAACCGTTACAACGGTTTCAGCGAATATAAAGTGAGCATTGATGGCGGCACGCCGAAACGGGTTTTTGGGAATTATTTCAATACGATACATGGCGTTGTCGAGCACCCCACGTCCGGCGAACTGTTCTTCAGCAATACCTGGGAAAGCGCCTTTTTTTCCAACCGAAAACATTATAAGGGCGCTTACAACCCGGATATTCAGTCCTACAATCCGCAAACCAAAGCCTACAAGCAATACACTGATTGGATAGGAAAGGATTTCTGGACCACCATCGACCGCAAAGGCAATATCTATTTCGTGTCCGACGAAGGCAATGGCGAATACAATCTATATACTTTCGTCGATGGTAAGAAAACTGCTCTGACGCAATTTCCGACATCCATCAAGCGTCCTTCCGTTAGTGCTAACGGCGAAAAGGTGGTTTTTGAAAAAGATTACCAGTTGTACTTATACGACATCGCCTCAAAACAAACACAAAAGCTGGCGATCAGCCTGTACCGGAACGATGTGCTGCCAAGGGAACAGGAGTATGATATCAAAGGCAAGATCGACAACTTTGACGTCTCACCTGACGGTAAAAAATTCGCCTTCATATCGCGGGGTGAGCTGTTTGTGAGCGATGTCGAAGGTAAGTTCATCAAGCATCTCGACAAAGGCAACAGCGAACGCGCGGCCGAAGTGAAATGGCTGCCGGATAACCGTTCGCTCATCTTCAGCCAGACCGTGGGCGGATATTATAACTGGTACACTATTCCGGCCGATGGTTCGGGTCCCGGGAAACAGATCACCGGCGACAAGGCAAACGATCGGCAACTGACGACCAATAAAGATCATACCCAGGGTGTTTATCTGAGCGGGCGAGAGGAAGTACGGCTGATCGACCTGAAAACACTCACAGGTAAAACCATTGCCAAAGACGAGGTTTGGGGCTTTGAGGATGGCGCCCCGTATATCTCACCAAAAGGCGATTACGTGGTTTACAGCGCCCACCGCAATTTCGAGGAGGACATTTTTGTTTATAATGTCAGTTCGGGCCAGTCGATGAACCTTACCAACAGTGGTGTATCCGAGTCTGATCCGTTCTGGTCGCCGGATGAAAAATATATCTATTTCACCACTTCGCGTACGCGTCCTGAATATCCGTATGGCGCGTCGGACGCGCATGTCTATCGCATGCCGCTGTATAAGTTTGGGGATGAGTTCAGAATAGACAAATTCAATGATCTGTTCAAGGCGAAAAAAGACTCCGCAGCTGAAAAAACCGCCGACAAAAAAGCCGAAAAGAAAACCGAACAGCCGGCGCCGAAAACCGCCGAACTAACCATCAACACCGAAGACCTGATGAAGCGGCTGCAGCGGATAAGCGGCGGTTTTGGCACACAGCGGGCGCCGTATGTGATCCAAAAAGGCGATAAAACACACGTATTTTATGTCTCAAACCAGGATGACGGCAAATGGGGCCTTTTCCATACTACCCTGCAGCCGTTCACGGATGATAAGACCGACAAAATAAGCGGTGACATTTTTGGCTATGACATCGAAACAGCCGCAGACAAATACTACGTGCTGGCATCAGGCACTATCAATACGTTTAACATCGATAACAACAAACTCGACAAGATCGACATGAGCTACAAATTCGACCGCAATATGGCGGGTGAATTTAAGCAGATGTTTGACGAAGCCTGGGCTGGATTGGAGGAGAATTATTACGATGGCAACTTCCATGGTACCGATTGGAAAAAGATGCATGATCAATACGCCACTTATCTGCCTTACCTGACCAACCGCGCCGATCTGAGGCTGCTGCTGAATGACCTTTTGGGCGAACTCAACTCATCACACCAGGGCTTTTATTCAAACGGCAGCGAGGAGACCAAAACGCTGCACTACCGCACGATGGAAACAGGCCTCGTCTTTGATGACGATGATCCTTATAAGGTGCAGGAGTTGCTGAAAACCTCGGCCAATTACCGTTTCGGGGTAGATATTCAGCCCGGCGACCGGCTGAAAGCGGTGAATGGCGTAGCAATAGATGTGAAACAGGACCGCAATTTCTATTTCACCAAGCCTTCCCTCGAAAAGGAAATGGAGCTCACTTTCGACCGCGGCGGCAAGATGGTTACCGTGAAATTGCATCCTAAATCAAGCGGCGAATTGTCCGGCAATTTGTACGATGAGTGGATAGAAAACAACCGCAAGGAGGTTACCGAAAAAAGCAAGGGCCGCATTGCCTATTCCTATATGAAAAATATGGGCGGCGAAGCGCTGGAAAACTTTATGGAGGATATGGTGGATGATGCTTATAAAAAAGACGCCCTAATACTCGACCTGCGCTACAATACCGGCGGCAATGTGCACGATGCCGTATTGCAGTTCCTGTCGCAAAAACCCTACCTGCAATGGCAATACCGCGGCGGGCAGAAGACGCAGCAGCCAAACTTCTCGCCATCGGGCAAACCAATTATCCTACTGGTAAACGAGCAAACGCTCAGTGACGGCGAAATGACCGCAGCAGGCTTTAAGCAGTTGGGGCTGGGCAAGATCATCGGTACGGAGACCTATCGCTGGATCATCTTCACCAGCGGCAAGGGTTTGGTGGACGGCTCGTTCTACCGCATACCAGCCTGGGGATGTTTCACACTGGATGGTAAAGACATTGAAAAAAACGGTGTAAGTCCGGACATCTATGTGAAAACAGGCTTTACCGACCGCCTCGAGAATAAGGATCCGCAGTTGGACCGGGCCATTGACGAGATCATGAAGCAATTGAAATAAACATTCCGTGAACCTGTGATTCTTTCTCTGTGCTCGTGTGGTTTAAAATTAACCACAGAGGGCACGGAGATTTTCACAGAGGCCACAAAGGCATGGCGTCTGTACATTATATTTTTCTTTTCTTTGCACCCTGATGGGCAATGAACTAACGGATAGAGCATTTTGGGCCAATTACTGGGAATCGAAAAAAGGACTGGCATTTAACGTGCCGGCCAATTATACTTTCCACAAGTTGCTGAAGGATATTGTTAACCAGAACCAAATCAAAACAGCTATTGAACTTGGCGGCTTTCCCGGTTATTATGCCATATTCCTGAAAAAGTATTTCAGTCTTAAGACCACGCTGTTTGACTACTACATCCATCCGGGTGTCTTGAAAGATGTTTTAGGCGCCAACGACCTGAACGAAAAGGATGTGGAGGTTATCGAAGGCGACCTTTTCAGCTATCAGCCGAAAGAACAGTACGACCTGGTACTTTCCTGCGGGTTGATCGAGCATTTTAACGATACCAAAGACGTCGTCGCCCGTCACCTTCCATTCCTGAAACCGGGAGGCACTTTATTCATCACCCTGCCCAATTTCACCGGCGTCAACGGATGGGTTCAGCGTAAGTATGACATGGGAAACTATGAAAAGCACAATATCAGCAGCATGGATCCGAAGCGGCTGGCGGATTATTGTAAAGAGCTCGGCCTAAAAAATGTCGAAACCGGATACTACGGTAAATTCTCGATCTGGCTTGAGAACCGTGATGAGCAATCAGGTTTTACTAAGGGTTTTCTTAAAATGCTGTGGTTAGCTGGGAAGGTCGCCACTAAAATAGTTCCTGTTGAAAGTAAGAGGTTTTCGCCCTATATTGTGGTGAAGGCCGTTAAATAACCTCGTAGATGTTAAACATTGGTAGAAAAATTCATCCAAATAAAAATTGCCATGCCATAGGTATGGAACCTAAACGTGGCGTACCTATGGCACGCAAATCGTTTTATAATTATAATTCTACCAATATTTTGCGCCGATGGCGCATTCTTATTTTTTTGCGAGGTATTTGGTTTGTAGTTGCCTGATAAACCTTAGTCCTCTTTGCACCAAAGTTCCCTTCCGCCCGCCAAGGAATTGTTTGATCGCATTATAAGCCTGCTGGTTCTCCTTTAGTTCGGTCGGAAATTCTGTCACCGGTTGCTGCGCCACCTGCACATGATAGGTTTTCTCCCTGTTGGAATGTACCCCGCTGCCGTCATGCCCAATATTATGCACCAGCGAATGTGAGGGGTTTAGTGTGAGGCCATTTTTCAGGAAAATGGATGCGTACCAGCGTATTGCCCATGAGTTGTTTTTACCTGCTTTAAAACCCTCCATCTGTTTCCAGAAGTTCATATTTCCTTCTATCGAGAACTGGTTGATCTTCTGCCTGTCAAACTGCCCGATCAGCTTATCGATATCCGGCTCAAAATCCTTCCAGGCTCGGGCCCAGGTGGCCCAGCCCCAACTGGTCGCGGCGCGATAGAAGAAAGTCTGGGGCAGATTTTTATCCGGCAGATCATACATATAGGCGCCGATGTGCATTACCTGATCTTCTTTGGCATAGCGATCGAGGGCCTCGTTGAAATATTGCAAGGTGTAAGGCGAAGAAAGCAGGTCGTCCTCAAAGACGATCACTTTGTCGTATTCCATTACTAATTTGGTGACTCCGCTGATAATGGAATTCGCCAGGCCCAGGTTTTCGCTCCTTTCCGTAACCTTAACCGATTTGAAACCGGTTACGCCCTTAATGATTTGGCGCACCTCATCCACCCTGGCCTTGTCAGTCTCAGTTTTCGGCCCGTCTGAAAAAACAAACAGGCGCGACTCGTCCGCCAGCAAATTCTTTTGCAGGTAGGTCAGCGTGCGCCGCGTATGCTCGGGACGGTTATAGACAAAAAGGGCTATCGGGGCCAGGTTCTGCATAAAAGGATTGGCTTCAGAATATGCCCATCTGCTGGTCAGAGCGTTTGCACAATACGGTATAGGCGCTCGCTTTTTCTTCGGCTTTCTTCTTGCCAAACATCGCGACTACAGCCTTTTTCATAGCGTATTCTGCGCTTATTTTCAGATCGGTTACCAGGCTTTTGGGCTTCTTCTGGTTTATATACGTATTGAATTTGGTTACTTCCGGCTCTATCATCGAGGTCAGGTCGGCCACTACTTCAAACCCTTCGGTGAGCAGCAGGTACCTGAGCGATGTCGGGGTGTACATATTAATATGTCCGTAGGCTAAAAAATGTTTTATTTTTTTATCGACGCCTGCCTTGTAATCGCGCGGCACTTCGATCACACAAAAGTTGGCAACCCTTTTCAGTTCGCGCAGCAATAAACGTTCATGTTCCACGTGCTCCAAAACGTGTGAAAGGATGGTCAGGTCGAAGCTGTTATCGGCATAAGGTAAATGATATCCATCGAAGATTTGAACCGACTTCACCCCCGGTATATTGCGCTGTTTGATACGTTCCACACCACTATCGGATATTTCGACGGCATGGTATTCGGGTGCAAAATTCGCATCCGCCAAATATTTCAGGATACTTCCATCCCCCGCTCCAACTTCAAGCACTTTTTTAAAAGTATGCCCCCTGCAAACATCGATGATGTGCTGCGCTTTGAATTTGGCGCCCAGCATGCGCCAGGCCTCATCGTGCTTCTCGTAAAACTCGTCGTAGGCTTGCTTTACATTCTCGCTTACTTCTTTTTCCGCCATATCAGATCCCTAAACAATTTTCGTCCTTATAAAAAACAGAGGTTGCCTTCCGGTAAAATAGCCCCGGTGAAACCCCAGTAAATGCAAGCTGCTTAAACCCTTTCTTCAGCAGGAAATCCACACCCTCACGATAAAATTCCCGTTCTGAATCATCCAAAACGACAACTCCATCGGGAGATAACGCATCCACCGCTTGTTTACAACAGTTCACCCGGTCGCGCCCATCTACGATAATCATATCAAATTTTTCTTCCAGTTTGACCGGCATCTTGGAATAATCTCCGCCCCGGATCAATTCACAAAAGATCATCTCCGAATTTTCCGGCTTATCTTTAACGATCTTATCGTACCATTCCTTATCATGCTCGACCGAAACTACCATGCCGGCGTATTTGCCATAGAAAAAGGTCGAATTTCCTGAACCGAACTCAAAAATAGTATGGTGTTTTTTGATGCGTTCCTTAATAAAATCGATAAACGAATAAGTAACCCATGGGATAGGATTTCCGTCACCGTCCACCGGGCTTTTGGACCTGAATGCGCTGAACCAGCCTATATCGTGCAGGTAGCCTTTATGATTGAACGACAATAACATTTTAAGCCGGGAAGGCTTGCTAAGCACCTGTAGCAGCGACGCGTATTTATTCAACTTTTACTGAGTTTTTGAAACAACGAAAATAGGAATAATGACCTTAACATCATTACACCTTGTTTGTTCACTTTCGGGATGACCAAAACGAAAAACGCCGCCCCCGCATAAGCCGCCAGCGTTGCTATTGCCGCACCCATCATGCCCATTTTGGGAATGAGTATCAAGTTCAAAACGATATTCACGATGGCACCAAACCCGGTACGCAAAAAAGTCAGTGTATTCAGGTCCTCCGCGATCAGGTACTGGCTGTTGGCCGCACCCAGGAAAACGAATACCCCTGACCAGATATGTACCGACAGCACGGGCGCGGCATAGGCATACTCGTGCTTATACAATTTATAGATCAGCGGCGAAGCAAAGGTGATGACAATGGCAACCGGCACGCTCAGGTAAACCATCAGATCGTACAAATGCTGAATGCGCTTGTTATAGCGGTTCATATCATCGCGGCGGGCATTCAATATCGCCGGGAACAAGGAAGTCACAATCACCGAGGGCACAAAATTCCAGGCTTCGCTTAGGTTTGCCACAGTTTGATAGGCGCCGGCTTCCTTCACCCCCTTCATGTTCTGGAGCATGATCGCATCGATCTTCATGTACAACGCGACCATAATGCCTGAAATGATCAGCGGCCAGGAATACAACAGCAGTTTTTTGGCTAAAGCCGAATCGTAGGTCCATTTGAAGATATTCCTGTCATTGCGCTGATAAGTAAAATAGTATCCGATCGATATCAGTAAAAAATCCAGGGCATAAGCATAAACGAAATAAACCAGCGGCATTTTGGTAAAGATCAAAGCCAGCTTGATGGCCGCGGATACCAGGTTGCCCGCGATCTGAACCTGCATGATATATTTCGACTGCACCTGCGATTGGAAGTAGGAGTCGATTACCGTAAAAGCCTGGATAATGCCGATGAACGATAGAATGAACACGTAGCCGTACGGCGTTCCCTTTGCAGGATAGATCTGAAACGCGAGCCAGATAAGCGGGATGCAAAGCAGGCCCGCCATCAATTTCATGCCCAGGGCGGTACCCAATATTTTGTCCCTGCTGTCGGGGAAAGCGTGGAGTTCTTTTACAATGAATTGATCCAATCCAAGGGTAGCGATAGCGGAAAAGAAGTAGATGTAAACAATACCGCCGGTCAGGATACCGTTTTGTCCCCGTCCCAGGTAATTGGCTAGGGCGATACCGACAATCATCTTGATCGCCAAACTGCCCACCCTGCCGACAAACAACGCCCCGGTATTTTTGAAATACTTTTCTAAAGCTTCCTGGTCGAATCCTGGTATCCGGGGTATGCGCATAGTTTCGGTAAAGATATAAAAAAGCAAAACCCCAACTATGTTGAGGCTTTGCTTATATCGTTGGTAATATTGCTTACTGAGTGAGCAACGTGCCGGAAGTGGCGTCCAGCCACCAAATGGTACCGGTCGGCCCTACAGCTAAAGACGCCCCGTAGGCGGCATTCACCTGTGTCCAATTACCTGAGCTATATCTATATATCGGCAGGTTATCCCCTAAAACACCGGGAAGTACTGCAGTCACACACACCAACCCGTTAGCTCCGATAGCAATATCTTTGGCATTCACACCACTAACCACGTTCCAGGTTATATTGCCGCTGTATTGGTAAACCACATTGGATTTATTTGCCACCCATGGGGTACCATTCGGATCAACTGCAATATGAATACCTGAACAATCAGTCATTGTATCAAAACCGCTTCCGTTCCATTTTAGCACCGTATTGCCACCGGTTGGCGAATATGCAATAGTACTAATGGCAAATATCGAACCGTTTGCGCCTATAGCAATATCAGTCGCCAAGCCTTGTTTTAACTGCCATGCACCTGCGGCATAGGTCAATACCTGGTTTTGGTAGTTTACAACCCAGGGCACTCCCTCCGGTGAAACAGCTATCTTTACAGCTCCGCAATCAGGCAACTTGTGAACTTCGCCATTAACATATTTATACACCCGGTAACCTGTAGTACCGGCTAACTGGTCAGCTCCAACCAAATACATCGAGCCATCTGCGCCTATACCCACGTCGGTGAACTTGCCGTTCGTAACTTTTAGGCTAAAAGTTGTTGAAACATTATGCTCGGTATTCTTAACGTTGATCGTCACCTGTCCAGCTTTAAGTGCAGTTATTACACCAGCATTATCAATGGTGGCTATAGTAGTATCAGACGAAGTCAATGTTAACTGGCTGATTGTATAGTTTGTAGAGCTTATTTGCCCGGTAAGCCCAGCTCTGACAGTCATTGTATCAGCGGCTAATTTGATTGAATAATCAGGTTTAACTCCCTGCTTTTTTTTGCATGATGTTATTACCAGTAAACTGGCAAAGGCAATCAATGCTGTGGCGATCGCACGTTTCATGTTCATAGTTTAGGGGTTTAATAGTTAATTAATTTCGCTTATTATGGTTTGTGCAATACACCTGCTTTGTCAATGTAATAGGCATTGCCGGACGGATCGACCGAAATGCTTACCCCAGATGCCTGCGGAACCATATTCCATTGATTGTTATTGAAGTTATACACAGGTGGCTGATAGCTCGCAGAACTCGGGTCGTCTTTGCCGGTTACAAAAACTGCCCCGTTTGCGCCAATGCCGATATCATTTGCATCAACACCAAACAAAGGATTCCATAGATAAGTACCGCC
>JAFDZL010000496.1 GCA_018266935.1 Bacteroidota bacterium
TCGAAGTGGTAAAAAAGTAATCGGTTATGCTGTCCGTCACCATCCGGTTGATCTCTTCCGGCATCGTCAGATCGAATGACCTGATCCCCGCTTCCACATGCGCAACCCTGGTGTTGAGTTTTTTCGCCACAATGGAGCACGCCATAGTCGAAGTAACATCACCCACAACTAATACCAGGTCAACAGGGTTGGTTATCAGTTCCTTTTCAAAACCTGTCATGATCGCAGCGGTCTGCTCGGCCTGGGTACCGCCGCCTGCCTCAAGGTTAATATCAGGTTCGGGGATACCAAGCTGCTCAAAAAAATCACCCGACATTTTTTTATCGTAATGCTGGCCGGTATGTACTAGGCGATAACTTATATCAACATTTTTTGCCGCAGCTTCCCGAATAGCCTCTATTATAGGGGCTATCTTCATAAAATTCGGGCGTGCGCCAGCAATAATTCCGATTTTCATAATTAACGGGTTATTTGATCAGATTTCCACCCAGGCGCCGGTTTTCATGCTTTCAACGGCCGCAAAGCTGGCGAGTGTGGTATTGACAATGTCATTCAATGGGATCAGCGGGCCGCCGCTTTCCTTAATGGTTTTTAACAAAAGAGCAAACTGCGCCGCGTGCCCCTTATCCTGACTGGAAGATAGCGATGAAAAACCCTTGAAGCCATAGCCATGCAGCTTGCGCCAGTTATCCATGACCAGCGTGCGCTCATTGCTATAAACCTCCAAACGCTCCTTAGAATACAATTTACTTCCGTTTGCAAAGTAATTGATAACGGCAGTTGAGCCGTTTTCATATTTCAGCAAGATGGAGGCATTGTCCGCGTTCTCTTGCGGATCGGCGCCCATAGCATTCATACATACTGCTTTGACTTGCGACCCGGTGAAGTAAGTGCACAGATCAATAAAATGGCACCCCTCGCCAATAATACGCCCGCCGCCGATCTCCATGTCATGCACCCACGATTGCGCAGGAATAAAACCGGCATTCATGGTAGCTATAATATTTATTGGTGCGCCCGGATCGCCCAGCAGCTTTTTCATCTTTACGGCCAGCGGAGCAAAACGACGGTTAAAGCCTACACTAATGGTCTTGTTGCGTTTTCCGTATGTATAAAGCACCTCGTCGAGTTCCGCTTTGTTAAGCGCCAGGGGCTTTTCTACAAATACATGTTTATCCGCTTCCAGCACCTCGGCTACCATGGCGGCGTGTTTATTATGGCGCGTGGTGATCATCACCAGGTCAACCTCCGGGTCGGCTAATAACTGCTTATAATCTGTCGTCGAATTGACGATGCCGAACTTTTTCGCCAGCATGGTGCCAGACAATCCGCCGGAGCTGGCGATATACTTCACCGGGGCTTGGCATTTCTTAAGAGCTGGCAACATAGTGGAACTGGTGAAATTTCCCGCCCCTATGATCCCGGTGACACCTTTCTGTCCCTCAAATTTCCGGTCACTAAGACCTACATTGTTGGTGGGTGGTTCCTGCTTATCATCATAGACCAGGATGGAAGCTATAGAACCCGAACCAGCCATGTTGCCGTATATCTTTTCGTAATCGTGCAGGGCTATGCGTTCGGTTATCAACGGCTCAACTTTTACCTGTCCGCTGCCGATGGCCTGTAATACCGCGCCAAAATTCCGTTTCTCGGTCCAACGGACATAAGGCAACGGGTAATCATTACCTTTTTGCTCGTAATCGATATCGTAGCGTCCCGGGCCATATGAACACGAAACCTGGAACGACAATTCTTTATCATAAAAATCGGAACGGTTGATATCCAGTCCGATAACACCGATCAAGACGATACGCCCGCGCTTGCGCGACATTTGCGCCGCCTGGGATATGATCTCATCGCTCTTGTTTGAAGCAGTAATGATCACTGCATCAGCCCCAACATCTCCTGTTATAGACATTACCGATTTCACCGCGTCAGCCGGGCTAAAGGCTAGTATCCCTGCATCTCTGGCCAGCGCGATCTTTCTTTCGTCAAAATCAAAACCAATTACACGGCAACCGTTCGCCTTTAACAACTGCGCAGTGAGTAAACCGATCAATCCAAGGCCGATAACCACTACGGTTTCGCCAAAAGTCGGGTTGGCAAGACGGATACCCTGTAAGCCAATAGAACCGATAACGGTAAAAGCGGCTTCATCATCAGATACATTTTCCGGTATATGCGCAGCCAGGTTTTGCGGAACGCATACATACTCGGCATGAGGGCCATTTGATGCTACACGATCGCCTATTTTGAACTCGGTAATGCCTTTTCCGACTGCGATCACTTTACCGACATTACAATAACCAAGCGGCAAGGGCTGCCCCAGCTTGCTAAACACAGCATTAAGCGTCGGTTTCAAACCGTCGGTTTTAACCTTATCCATTACCATTTTTACCCTTTCGGGCTGAAGCCTGGCTTTTTGAAGCAAGTTGGCCTTGCCGAATTCAACCAGCATTCTTTCGGTGCCAAGTGATACCAGGCTGCGTGTAGTTTGCACCAGTATCTGCCCGTTGGCCACAACCGGCGCTGGCACGTCCTCTAATATGGTATTGCCGTTCTTAATATCCTGTACGATCTGTTTCATAAACGCGCGACGACTTCATTTTTAAAGCTTTACTTTCAATTAAAATCCATGACAGGTAGCTGATCGTAATTGTCGTCAAAAATACGATCAGGAGCCATGCGAAATTATGTGTTAGTCCCAGCGCAACCGCACTGTTCACTATGAGCATGTGATAGATATATACCCCGTATGAAATATCCCTGCCTCTCAATATTTTAGTCGAAAGGCTCACGTTGGAATAAGCCGCCGAAATAGTAAGCATGGATAAAATCAATATACCGGCAAAACCCTGTACATTTTTTGGCCAGTAACCGGCCTGGTAACTTTTAAAATAAAAGCCGAATAGCAATACCCACACCACGTAAAGCGCCAGCCAGAAAAGGAATCGGTTAACAAAAAGCGGCTTTAAGCGATCCCAGTATTCGGCTATAATGACACCAAATAAAAAATTGTAAAGGTAAGGCAGCACAAACACCTCGCCCAATTTATAGCGAATGTTGTGCGCATCCCATTGTTTGAAGAAAAAACAGGTTAATACCGACAAAGCGATAATGGCCCCAAACAGCAGATTTTTATAGCGATGCGAGGCCCTTATCACGTAAAATAATAAAGGCACTAAAATATAGAATTGAACCTCGACGGTCAACGTCCATAAGCTGCCGTTTGGTGTCCCAACACCCCAGCTCCTGAGAATGGGTGGCGTGTAAAATTGGAAGAAAGTAGTTTGACAGGCTATCCATCCCAGTATCGACCGGTTGCCAAGGTCGCTAAACGTCAAAATGCCGAAAAGAAAAAGCAACACCATTGTTGCGATGAAACACATCCACAGGCCGGGATACAGCCGCAAAAACCTGTTTTTGAAATACTTCCGTATATCGTTAGAATTCCTTTTGAAAGAATTGTAGATCAGGAACCCGGAAATGCAAAAGAAAATTGGAACACCCGGAAAATATGCTATGAACGAGAAAATGGGTTGCATCCCCGGCTGATGATAGTTGATCTTCAGGTGCTCCAGACCATGGAAAAGCACCACTTCAAAAGCAGCCAGCAAACGGATCAGGTCGAAATTATTGACGCGGCTGTTACTCTTAAGGTCCATTAAGGGTTTTTACAATTATTACTTTTTATCTGCAAATTGGTCCATCCAGGAATTGATCACCAGCAATGACAGGATAGCGTACGACGCGTCAATCTTTCCTGCCTTATTCTCTTCGATCAATTGCCAGACTTCTTCGGGGTCAAATATACCTCTTTCAACGAGTTTTTGGGGCGACAGGCGGTCGGCGATCATACTTTCGAGGTCATTAGTTATCCACTTCCTAACAGGGGTACCGAAACCCGTTTTTGAGCGGTAAATCACATCGCGTGGCAAGTACCGTTCGGCCACTTTTCGGAGGATATATTTCGTTTCTTTGCCCTTCATTTTAAGGGACGGCGGTATTGTGGCTGAAAACGCAACCAGGTCGATATCAAGAAACGGAACACGCACTTCTACAGGAGCGGCCATGGAGAGTTTGTCCGTATAGTTCAGGTTATGATCGACAAGGAAAGTCATCATCTCAAAATAGAGCATTTGGTTTAACAGGTTCTTTTCCTGGGGTATATCTTTTGTCAGCGATATGATCTTGTCCAAAGGCTCGTAGCTGTCCAGTTTGGCATGAAATTTCTTTGCGAACAACTTTTTCACCCGGTCATAAGGAAGCCACCTGAAGTACCCCGCCATACGGTAGGCCGTGGTTTGGTCAAGATCTGCCATGCCTTTGCGTATCCTTCTGAATAAAGGCTTATCTGCCGGCAGTAATGAGAATGACCTCATCAACAGCTTACGAAGAGGTTTTGGAAATTTACCAATGTGTCTTTCCACATTCAGGGCAAGGTGGCGGCGATAGCCTGAAAATAGATCGTCGCCGGCGGTGCCGCCGATCAGCACGAGAATGCCATTGTCCCGCGCTTCCCGGCAAATATTGATAATATTTAGCGGCGCCAGGTCGGCCTGCGGCTCATCCAGGTGCCAAACCATGGCATCAAAATTCGCGATGATATTCGGGCCAGCAGGGACTACCGTAAGATCAACATTCAAATACCCGGCAACCTTCTTTGCGTAAGGAAGATCGCTCGCAAAACCTTCGGCTTTGGCTAATTCATCCGTATCGATGGTAAAACACGGCAATTCCCTATGCGGATAAAGCTTTCGTGCCATCGCTACCAGCAAACTGGAATCCATGCCCCCTGAAAGAAAAAAGCCAACCGGAACATCAGCGAGCATCTGCCTGTCAACCGCCATCAACAGCATGTTCTCCAATTCATCGATGAGCTCCTGTTCGGTTTTTTCCGAATATTTTCCGTTGAAGGGAATAGTGTAATAACGTACCGGTTTGGCTTTCGACAAATCAACAAGACGGCATTTGAAGTAATGGCCAGGCAATAATTTTTTAACCTTCGCAAAAGGTGTTGACGCGCCCGGTGACCACAAAAATGTCAGATAATCGGCTATTGCCCTTGAGGAAATGGTTTTATCGATATCAAACGCAGTGAAAGATTTCAGTTCGGACGAGAACAGGAATTTTTCCTCATCCTGGTAAAAATAAAATGGTTTAATACCGAACTGGTCCCTGGCTAAAAATATTTCTTTATTTTCTATATCATATATCGCGAAAGCAAATATGCCATTCAGTTTATTCAGTGCCTCTACTCCGTACTTGATATAAGCATACAGCAAAGTTTCGGTATCACAGGTAGATCTGAAAAGGAATTCGTTTTCAAGGTTTTTCCTGATCTCCAGGTGATTATATATTTCTCCGTTAAAAATGATGACGTACCTGCCATCGTTCGAAAAGAAAGGCTGGTTTCCGTTCTCAGATAAGTCCTGGATAGCAAGCCTGGTATGACCCAGGAAAATACCGTCCTCCTCAAACCAACCGTTTGAATCGGGTCCGCGGTGTTCAATAAGCTTCAGCAATCTGTCTATAGGGCAATTGTCCAGCCCTATAGCACCTGTAATTCCGCACATCTTTTATTCGATCAGGGGACTAAGAATTAATTGTGATATTACTAAATCGTATTGATCAAATCTTCAAAAAATCCTGCAGCTGAGCCGATGGAACACTTGTCCAGGATAAACTGGTGCGCCTTGCTCCCCATCGACTGCCGCAATTCGTCATTGGTATACAGGTAAGTAATATTTTCATACAGCTTATCCTGGTCGCCGGGGTTGAACATCATTCCGTTCTCTTTATGCGTGATCAGATCGGCTACGCCGCCAACTTCACTGCTGACGCACGGCAAGCCAGACGCCATCGATTCGATGAGCGCATTAGGCATGCCTTCCCGATACGAGGGCAATATAAAGATATCCGCCTCTGCCAACGCTTTCAGCTTCATCGGTTCGTCGGCCCATCCTTTCAGTCTGAATACATCCGCCAGTCCAAGGTTGTTGACCCGTTGGCTGATCTCGTCGAACATACCGCCGTTACCATATACGTCGGCTTCAATGTTAAGCCCTTCCTTCCGCAGCCTTTCAAAAACATCCAGCAGATCGCCAATGCCTTTAAACGATTCGATCCAGGCCAGGTATAAAAGCTTTACCGGCCCTGCCCCTGGTTTGCTATTTTGGGTTCTCAGGTCAAATACTTTTGAATACTTGTCAGTATCCACCCAATTGCGCACCATCCTGAATTTTTCGGGTTTTGTTGGCTCATATTGCCCATAAAAGGCCTGCCAGCTGCTGCCCTGGCAAATAACAACATCGGCTTTTTCAACTACCCGTTTTAAGAATTTCCGCGTAAATGAACTTTTGGCTATCTCATCTTTGATATGACCCGAGCGCGGTGCAAAGATCACTTTCGCTCCAAATGCCTTGCAAAGCATTACCATCAGGCCTTTTTCTTTTAGCGACAAACCAGAGCTGGAAAATATAATAGCTATATCAATCTTGCTTTTCAGGTGGTGCTTTATTATCGTGTATACCCGTTTCAGCGCTTTTGGAATTCTTTTATAAGGGGGCGGGGCCGGTACGCTTTCATTGGTTGTATCGAGCAAAATAAAATCGACGATGTCTTTCAACTGCGAGTTGATCAGGGTACGGCAGGCAAACATCTGTCCCCCAAAACTGCCATCGGGCGCCTTATCTTTAAATGATCCTACAAAAAGTACCTTTTTCTTCCTGCTCATTATTGCAAAACTATTTTATTTTTTTCTACCCATATACACAGGTTCATTAGCTTCCATAATGCAAACCCGTGGTTTATGGTGCCGGCTTTATGTTCTTTGATGGCCTTATCTAATTTTTGGTAGTCGAAGAGGCCGCTTTCCTGTATGTACTTCATTCTGAACAGGTCGTTCATCATGTCGTACAAAGGCTTGCGCAGCCAGTTCTCATACGGAACGCCGAAACCAGTTTTGGGGCCATCCAGTATATGATCAGGCACTACCCCGCGCAATGCTTTTTTGATCAGCCACTTCTTTTCCCCGCCCTTAACTTTGATGGCTGAAGGCAGGGCCATTACATAATCCACCAACTCATTATCCAGTAGCGGCACCCTCACTTCGATAGAAGCCGCCATGGTTGATTTATCCACTTTCTCCAGAAATGTGTTCGGAAGAATGATCTGAGTGTCGGTATAAAGCATGCGCTGCACCAGGTCGATATCTTTGAACCGTTCATTGGTGATCTTATAATACTCGAAGGGATCATGGGCCAAAAGCTTGTTCCGCAGCCTATGGTCCAGCAAACCGCGGGTATTTTCCTTGAGCATATCGACGGTAAGCATCAGCGCCATCAGCATGGCGTCGTCTTTCTGGCCGAGCGCACCCGTCATTCTTAGAAAGCGCTTATAGATATTATTGCGCAGACCGCCAAGTTGTAGTAACACATGCAATGCGGCGGTTCCTTTTCGTTTACCTGCCGTTAGCTTTTGGAGCAACTCATAGCGCCGGTATCCGCCAAACAACTCGTCGCCACCATCGCCCTGTAACACCACGGTAGCATAAGGTTTTACCTGTCGGGCCATCAGGTAGAGCGGAATGTTGGCGGCATCGCTGAAAGGCTCATCATGATGATACACCATCTTCTCGACTATTTCCGGCAGGTCCCGGGCCTCAATGAAAAACTCCTGGTGGTCGGTACCATAATGGTCGGCTACGCTTTTGGCTTTCGCCAGTTCATTTACACCCTTATCAAACTCAAATGCAGCCGAGAATGTCTTTATCTTTCCCTTGTGATGTTTTGAAGCGAAAGCCGTGATAGCCGATGAATCAATACCCCCACTTAAGAATATGCCCACCGGCACATCGCTAATTAATTGGCGACTTACTGCCTGCTCCAAAAGGACGCTTACATGCCGGGCTATCGCTTCTTCATCTTGTTCCGGGGCTCTGATCGGAGTGATCTGCTCCGGTTTCCAGTAAACCTGTTCCGTTATTTCTTTCGCATTTACCCGAATGAAATGACCAGGCATTAATGACCTGACATTTTGATAAAGTGTCCTGGTCCCTAAAGCATTCCCATAGAAAAGGAACGATGAAAACGCCGCCATGTCAATGCGATCAAGTTCAGGACATAAAGCCCTGAATGATTTGATCTCCGAACCAAAATACAGCCGGTCATCAGTCTGGTAAATATAAAGCGGCTTTACTCCAAGGCGGTCCCGGACAAGGTACAGCTCGCTATTCCGGTTATCCCACAGGGCTAATGCGAATATGCCATTCAATAGTCCAAAAACGCCGGGGCCCCAACGGGCAAAACCCTCTATAATAACTTCGGTATCGGATTGAGAATTGAAAGTATGGCCCAGGGCCAACAGTTGTTGTTTCAATTCGCGATAATTATATATCTCGCCGTTGAAAACGATAACCAGGTCCTGCCCGCCACTGAACATGGGTTGATGCCCCGCCGCGGAAAGATCAAGTATACTTAATCTTCTGTGTCCAAGTCCAATTTTTTCGTTGCAATATATACCTTCATCATCCGGCCCGCGATGCGCGAGCTGATCTGTCATTAATTTCAGATGATTTCTGGCATCAGGTGTATTTTTGAATTGGTAAAAACCTGTTATTCCGCACATGGTAAAATTTAGGTTCTCTTTATAGTCGCCATTAAATTAATTCTCATCGAACATTCCGTAATAAAGTTCCTCTCTTTTATAATTCTCCTGCTTATCAAAAACTGAATAGTAAGGATAATATATACTATAGCGTCTTGTACCTCGAACGATATTAGACTTATCTTTAACATAATACATTACTTTAGGAAGAAAGGCGGCAAGTATAAAGAAAACAACAACTATTCGCCTGTATAAGGCAAACTTAGGGTTTCTGTAAATTTCGTTCAGCATATTAGCAAAATATATCGCCATAAACGGGACCAAATAATCAAGAAACCGCCCAAACCCTGCAAAACTTATTGAAATAGCCGCTAAAAACCAATAAGCAAAGTATAACTCGTTAAATACAGGCTTATGATTTGAGAGTCTTTTACTAACAAAAAATATGAATGCGGGGGCTAATACATGCAGGAAAACACCCGCTATTATCCCATTGTCGTTGGCACTGACACCTGCATACCGGATAAATCGTGTCGAAATCCTTTCATCAAAAATAAAGACATGTATTATGCCCTTAACAGCGTCTGGAATAAACATTATAAAAAGAACCAGCCCAATTAAAGATAAAGCTGTAACCGCTTTAAGTTTTACATTGCACAGGAACGGGATCAAAAACAACACGATAGCCGAACCGTGAAAAAGAAAAGCTAATGCCGCATACAAATAATATTTAATCCATCTTTTATTCTTTAAATGCGGATAAGCCAACAAAAACACACATACTGAGAGCGACTCGCGCATCACCTCAGTATTAAAGTCTATATAGAAAAACAAATAATAGATCAACACCGACGTGAAGCGGTAGGTTGTATTTTTCCTAATGAACCGAAAGATAATGATATTGAGAAAAACAGCATGGAGTATTTGGAGAAAAAGGAAATCGTTTACTATTGATTTCGAAATAGAAACAAGAATTGTCCATAGCGGCTCAAATTGTGCCTGGGCAATGTCCTTTAGCCTTATTTGCCATATAAATGGAACATCCTTAAAATAGTCCATATAGGCAAACGTGTCGCCCCCAACTTTATAACGCAGGCCGGATACAGCGATCAAAATCCATAACACGAAATTATACCAAAAAATTTCATGCCGTTTGCCGCCAAAACTAAAATCATACCTAATGGCAAACGCTGAGAGCAATATTAAGATTACGACATAGATCATAGTTAACAACGGCCGATAAGCACTTTCAACTGACTCTCTTAAATAGTTTATAATATTTCAAACAGGCAATACCATAATAAATTGTGACTACCATAAGTGTGACAATCTTAACCAGTAATGACGGCATCAGATACATGGTTAACACCGACAACACAAATGCCGGCAACGCCATTAAAATAAATTGCCAGGCGTTGTACGGGATGTAATACAGCCTGTTTGAGATTATCCAGCTTATTATAAGCAGGACTGTATTAGTGAGCAACATGGAATAAACCACTCCTTCAAGCCCATACAATCTAACAGAAAAATAAAGACTTACCAAATTAACCAATACCGACAGGAAAAAGGTATAAGATAAATATTGCGTTTTTTCTGTAAACTTTGGCCCGATATCAACTATCTCTTTAAAAATAAACAGCGCAAAATACAGGCAGAGCGCCCCCAGATAATGATAAGCCGTTAAGAATTTAGGTGATGCCACAATATAAACCAGCTCTCTGGAAAAAATAGCAACTATGGATACCAATAAAAACAATGGACTGGCCGTCAACAGCAATACTTTGGCGAACGTTTCTTTGTGATTATCTTTTTTCCGCTGCTCAAACATAAAAGGTGCCCAAGCCATTATAAAAGCGGCATAGACCAATTGCAGAACGGATGCTAATTTTAAAGAAAGAGAATAGATACCAATTGCCGATAAGGTTAAGTACCCAACCATAAAAAACCGGTTAGCATACGTTAATAATACGCTCCCAATCCGGGCCGGGAATTGCGGTATCGCATAAGCAAAAGCCTTTTTTAATAGCTCTTTGGATATTTTTGGTGCCGAAAATTCGCGAATAGAGAAAAACAGCAAAACTGAAGATACGATCAACCCGGCTAACTGGGCATAAAAAACGCCATTTAAACCCATTCTTAACCACGCCACAAACACTAAAGTGAGTAGTACGGTTATCAGCATTTTCACTACGATCATGATGGTGAAAAGCTTGTTCTTCTTCTCATACCTTAAGATCACTAATGCCAGCATGGAATAGTTGGTAAATGGAATTTGCACCGCAGCCAGTTTGAACAGGTTGGAATATTGCGCGTTTTTAATTACAATTTCTGAAATTAATGTTGAGCCCAGGGTGAGTATTATCGCCAGGATAACTGACAATATTATCATGACGATCACTATTGTTGAAATGAAAAGAGTCTTTTCGTTTCCTTCATAGTCAAAATAATAGCGTTGCAACGAAGTTTCCAACTGCAGGTGCGCGAATATGATTATTACTCCGATCACTACAGTTATCAGATCTATAACACCAAATTCAGCGGTAGTGAAAAACCGGGTATAAATTGGCAATAACAAAAATGCTATTACCCGTTCAATGACTGTGGCTAATCCAAAAGAAAAAAATGATTTTATCAATTCACGCATCTGGCCGGATCAAATTGCAGCAATTATTCAAAAAAACGCTTAAACCAACTATCCAAATCGTAATATTTCAGGATATCGATCGAAATATTTTCAAAAGGGGTAGCAAGAAATTGCGTTAGATCATCCATATTGTCCTCTCTGATAATAAACACATTATTGGGATGATAAAATTTTTGAGTCTTTATTGAGGGATCGTTGGTTATCAGCTTTTTTTTCAAAAACAAAGCCTCCAGCGGTCGCAGCGTGAGCCCGCTTTGACCAGGCTGTATAATATCCAGAATTGATTTACTTTTAGAAAGTAATGCAAGGCACTCCTCATAGGGTATGGCTCGATTGTGCTTCGCCAGCTTCAAATTATCGTCAACAACATAAAAATATGTTCTGATACCTCTTGCCGACATATCGTTTTCCAGGTCGTCGATGATTTGCTTTCTTCCTTTATCCTTCCCCACAAAAAGGACATCATATACAATTTCGTTTCCCGGTAATGTTATATTGTCGAGGAAGAATTGGGTATTAGACTTCATACCGAATTTTAAAGCATCGTTCTCATCGAACGACCATTTTTCACATAATGAATCGGGTAATACATCTGGAAGGGTCCCTATAAAAGCCGGGTTCCAATACCATACCACAAGCCTGACGTCAGGATTAATAGATTTTATATAGTGTATTATTTTACTGTCCTGTGTAAAAAATAAAATGATCGTTTTTACACCACCGAGTTTATGTTTCCAGTTATCGTACCAAACAGCCTCCGGCAATTTGAGGATAAAAAAAAACTTTCTGATTATTCGTGTTAAGAGCGATACATCTTTATATACAGAATAAACATTTAATCCCTTCTGCTTAATGAAACTTATGAAATACCTGGGCTCACCAAATAATATCATCACCTCCCCATTACCTGTATTGTCCATGGATGTTTTATAACTGATGCCGATTAGTTAAGGAGATAGTTTATTTTCAACATTTGATTTGTACCATTCGACAGCTATTTTCAATCCTTCTTTTACCGAAATACCCGGGGCGTATTGGATAAGTGTTTTAGCTTTGGATATATTGGCTAAGCTATGTTTTACATCCCCCTTGCGTTCATGGCTATAATCAGGGGTTATACTTGTTGCCGTTAGCTCCTCTATTGTATCCCATAATTCATTTAATGTGGTTCGCTCGCCAAACGCAATATTCAGCACTTCATGTTGCTGCAGGTCCTTTACAAAAAGGGCTTTTATATTTGCCTGAACTGCATTCTCCACAAAAGTAAAATCACGGCTTATCTCGCCGTCTCCATTTATAGTAGGAGGTTTTTTGTTTAATGCCGCGTCAATAAATAACGGTATTACTGCGGCGTACGACCCTTTGGCGCTTTGCCTGGGGCCAAAAACATTGAAGTATCGAAGCCCTATTGTGTGAAAATTGTAGGTCTTTGAGAATACATTACCATACAATTCATTCACATATTTCGTCACAGCATAAGGTGATAAAGGGTTACCTATTTTTTCTTCGACTTTTGGCAAACCGGGATGATCTCCGTAAATACTTGAACTTGCTGCATAAACGAAGCCTTTTACCCCTTCATCTTTGCTTGCAACCAGAATATTCAGGAACCCATTTATATTAACATTGTTTGTTGTTAAAGGATCATTGATGGAGCGCGGCACCGATCCGAGCGCCGCCTGGTGTGAAACATAATCAACCCCTTCAACCGCTGATCTGCAAACCTGGATATCGCGAATATCCCCCTCTATTAGTTCAAAAGCCGGATTATCTAAAAATTGCGCGATATTCTCTGTTGAGCCGGTTGAAAAATTGTCCAACACACGCACCTTTCCGGCTTTGTACTTCAAAAGATACTCAACCAGGTTGGACCCTATAAAACCAGCACCTCCGGTTATTAAAAAGCAATCTTGAGAAATGTCTTTGGAATGGCATTGGGTTTCGTACATTTTAACAAAATTAATTATTATAGATATGCGTCAACAATGCTTTCAGGCAAAACACCTTTCACATCGTACACCACCGAAATCTCTTTCAAACAGTTTTTAACATCAAATGAATTGAACTGCTGGTGGGCTACGGCTAAAATTAAAGCATCAAACTTGTTTTTATCTGCCACTTCTTTTTGGCAAATAACACCATATTCTTCATGAACCTCGGCCGGGTCAGCCCACGGGTCATAAATATGTACTTCGGTGTTATAGTCTTTTAAACTTTTTATAATATCTATGACCTTTGTATTGCGCACGTCCGGACAATTCTCTTTAAAAGTAAATCCCAAAATTAATATTTTGCTGCCTACCACCTGTATGCCTTTACGAACCATCAATTTAATTGTTTCGTCCGCCACATACTCGCCCATCCCGTCATTGAGCCTGCGCCCGGCCAAAATAATTTCGGGGTGGTATCCGAGTTCCTGCGCTTTTTGAGCTAAATAATATGGGTCAACGCCAATACAATGTCCGCCGACAAGCCCGGGCCTGAAGTTTAAGAAATTCCACTTTGTCCCTGCGGCAGCCAAAACATCACTTGTCGATATCCCGATCCTGTTGAATATCTTACTTAGCTCATTCACAAAAGCGATGTTGATATCTCTTTGCGAGTTTTCAATTACTTTAGCTGCTTCAGCTACTTTGATACTTGCTGCTTTGAATGTTCCGGCAATAATAACTGACTTGTACAGATCATTAACAAATTCAGCGGCGTCAGGTGTAGACCCTGAAGTTACCTTCAATATTTTAAGTACAGTATGTTCCTTATCACCGGGATTGATACGTTCAGGTGAATAACCTGCGAAAAAGTCAACATTGAACTTCAGGCCGGATACACGCTCAAGTACGGGCACACACTCTTCTTCTGTAACGCCGGGGTAAACCGTTGACTCGTATACCACAACGTCGCTCTTTTTTAAAACTTTTCCAACGGTTTCGCTGGCCCTGTATAAAGGTGTCAAATCAGGCGCGTTGCGTTTATCCGTAGGGGTGGGAACAGTCACTATAAATACATTACAATCTTTCAAATCATCAAGCGTATGTGAGCAGAATAACCCTTTGACGTTTGGAGTATGCGTTATAACATCCTCAAGTTCGCTCCCGCTTACTTCCAAAGTATGGTCTGTGCATTGAACGAGTTCCTCGATCCGTTTCCTGTTTATGTCAAACCCTACAACCGGATATTTACCGGCAAACGCCACTGCAAGAGGCAAACCAACATATCCAAGACCAATGACACCAATTTTTATTTCTTCAAGAGGCCTGAAGGCCGCCCCGGGCGTAAAATTCATATTAATATCTTTTTGAATTACAAATTCAAATTAAAGTTTCTCTTTATTACGTTTAA
>JAFDZL010000497.1 GCA_018266935.1 Bacteroidota bacterium
GGTGATTTCATACCGAGCAGGCCATAATCCAGCAAATGCACACCCCAGTCGGTCATCAGTCCGCCGGCGTAGTCCCAAAACCAGCGAAAGTTAAAGTGGAAACGGCTTGAATTGAAGGGAACCGTTTTCGCCGGGCCGAGCCAGGCGGCATAATTTACGCCTGCCGGCGGTGCGCTGTCGGGCACTACCGGACCCGGCTTCATCCACCCCTGGTAGCACCACACCTTGACGGTGCGGATATTGCCTAACTGGCCGCTCTGCACAAAGTCAACCGCATCCTTAAAATGCTGCTGGCTGCGTTGCCATTGCCCCGCCTGCACCACGCGGTTATACCGCTGCTGTGCCGCCACCATAGCGGCACACTCGCCAATGGAATTGCCTACGGGTTTTTCAACATAAACGTCTTTACCAGCTTCACAGGCATGGATCATAATGAGCGCATGCCAGTGGTCGGGTGTGCCGATAATTACCGCATCAATGTCTTTCTGGTCGAGCACCTTGCGGTAATCGTCGTATTGCCGCACTTTCGACGTATCGTAATTCATTTTAACCAGGTCTTTCATCCGGGCAGCCAGTACGTTACTGTCTACATCGCATATAGCTACAAGGTTAACGCCCGGCACCTTCAGAGCAGCCATGGTATCGGACCAGCCCATGCCATTGACGCCTATGGCGCCGATGTTTAATTGATCAGACGGAGCAATGCGGTTTTTAAAAATCGCGAAAGCCTGGTTACTGAATGCCGAAGCCAAAACGGTGCCGCCGGCAAGGACGGCTGACTTCTGTAAAAAATCTCTGCGGGAACTCATGATAGTCTAATTGGTTGGCTAAATATAGAATAATTGTATGAATCACAATTTATGCGAACAACGGATATGCAAGAATGTAACAAAAAGGTTAGAATCGCCGGCCCGCTTTAATCCTTTGGCAAGAAATCATATCAAACCTGTAACAACCGTCAAAAACCGGTTGGACAATTAAGCAGGAATACTATGAAAAGAAAAATTGTAGGTTTAGCGCTCTTATTGGGGCTAATCATATCGGTAACCAGCGGCTGTGTTGTTCGTGAGGATTATGGGTACCATCATCGTCATTGGTATCGCGATCATGACGATCGGTACCATGATCATGACGATTATCGTTACCATCGCGATTATGATGACCGTTAATCGAATTATTTTATCGCAAGTGTAAAAAGAGCTTTGAAGATCGTTCAAAGCTCTTTTTTTATCTGTTTGATTGATTAGCTTTATCTATATTTAGGCACAACTTTAAACCCTTTTTTAAGTTTATGGCAAACGGAAAAACCTGGCACCAACTGCACAAAGAATCATTGAACTTCGGCCAAAAACTGGCTGACACCGTAGCTAAAGGCATGGGCTCATGGAGATTTATCATCTGGCAAACGATGATTGTTGCCGCATGGATGATATTGAACGTGGTCCTTATAGTAACGCACCGGTGGGACCCCTATCCCTATATCCTGCTGAACCTTGTTTTTTCGACACAGGCAGCGTACGCAGCGCCAATCATTATGATGGCGCAGAACCGGCAGAACGAACGCGACCGCGCCCAGGCCGATGCTGATTTTAAAACAAACAAAGAGGCCAAAATTGAGATTGAAGAATTACAGAAGCGGCTGAACGCTATTGAGGTCGAAAAGCTCGACAAGATACTGACGCTGCTGGAAGAAATGAAGGCCAAATAAACTATGCTGACGGATGTTCCTCATAAATTAAGGGTAATTATTACGGGCACTACAGGCATGGTAGGCGAAGGTGTGCTGCACGAGTGCCTGCAGCACCCGATGGTTGAAGCGGTATTGATCGTGAACCGCAGGCCGTTGGGTGTTGCGCACCCCAAGCTAAAAGAAGTGATCCATGCCGATTTTTATGATATCACACCTATCGAAGACGAACTGAAAGGTTATAATGCCTGCTTCTTCTGCCTTGGCGTGTCATCGGTGGGAATGAAAGAACCTGACTATTATAAACTGACCTATACCCTTACGCTGGGTTTTGCAGCGGTTTTGGCGAGATTAAACCCGAATATGACCTTTGAATACATCTCAGGCGCCAGTACCGACAGTACGGAAAAAGGCCGCATGATGTGGGCAAGGGTGAAGGGCAAAACGGAGAACGACCTGATGAAACTGCCTTTCAAAAAGGTTTACAATTTCAGGCCGGGATACCTGCATCCTACGCCGGGGATGAAAAACACGAACAAATACTACAAATACATCACCTGGCTGTACCCGATCCTGAAATGGGTAGCGCCGAACACCGTGAGTAAATTAAGCGAACTGGGGCTTGCCATGATCAACGCGGCCTGTTACGGATACAATAAACAGCTATTGGAAGTAAAAGACATCAATAAGCTGGCCGAAAAGAAACCCGGGGACAATAATTACATTTAAACCTGCAATCGTTACCGCTGTGTCATAATCCTGCACAAATGCTTTTCGCACATTTTCGACGGCAATAACTATTTACATTTACGGGTCAAGTTGATCCTAATGCTAAGAAAGTACGTTATCGTTTGCTGCCTGCTTTGCGCCTCCGCAGCTTTTGCGCAGGAAAGGATGGATTTTGAAACCTATAACCCCAAATCGACCCTTGTTGTTAAGGAGCACCTCATCAAACGCGCGAAATACCCGTTTATCGACGTTCACAACCATCAATGGGATATGCCCAACCAGGACCTCAAAGCGCTGCTGAAAGACATGGACGGATTGAACATGGCGGCTATGGTGAACTTAAGCGGCCGGGGCGGAACGGAGATCAGCTACCACGGCGGCAGCTTGTTTACCGTGAACGGCCCGGAATATTTTGACCGTACGATGGACAACGTAAGGAAAAATGGCGACGGCAGGATACTTGTTTTTACCAATATAGATTTCACGACGATAGATGAGCCTAACTGGACCCAAAATACCGTTGATCAGTTGGAAAAAGATGTAAAGAATGGTGCAAGTGGGTTGAAGGTATATAAAGAGCTTGGCCTTGAGATAAAAGATAAAAATGGCAAGCGCGTTCACGTCGATGACCCGAGGCTTGACCCGATTTGGGAGAAATGCGGCGAACTGCATATTCCCGTGCTGATACACACCGGCGAACCCGCTCCCTTCTTCGATAAGCCAGACGCCAATAATGAGCGTTGGCTCGAACTGAAGCTGCATCCTTCACGGGCCAGGCCGTCATCCCGCTACCCCAGCTGGAAACAAGTAATGAGCGAGCAGCATAATATTTTTGCCAGACATCGCCATACAATTTTCATCGCAGCGCACTTTGGCTGGCTGGCCAATAATCTCGAAGCGCTCCGCAAAATGCTCGATACCCTGCCCAATGTTTATACCGAATTCGCGGCGATAATGGAAGAAATAGGCCGCGAACCGCGAACTGCCAGGGCCTTTTTCATTAAATACCAGGACAGGATCATGTTCGGGAAGGATACCTGGTCGGTACCGGAGTATGGATTCTACTTCAGGATGCTGGAAACCGAGGACGAATATTTTCCGCCGTTAAGAAAGTACCATGCCTTTTGGAACATGTATGGTTTGGGGCTGCCTGATGACGTGCTGAAAAAGATCTACTACAAAAACGCATTGACACTCTTCCCCCGGATCGACAAGTCCTTATTCCCGCAATAACAACATCAACACTGTAACAAAACCGGACACTCCCGTTCGGATGCGAACAATGCAATCGTTTCGTAGATGATCTCAATTTATTGATTTACAACCCGTTGCAATATCGGCATGATATTGTACCATTGTATGGTCTATCTTCTTCTCAATTGTCATTGGTCGGCCTGAGATCGGTCAACCTATGATTTGCGATTTTTATAAAACGTATAACGTACCGCGTAAAACGTATAACCCATGTTAAAAAATTATCTCAAGATCGCCTGGCGAAACTTACTCAAAAACAAGGCGCACACTTTTATCAATGTAACCGGCCTGTCGGTAGGCATGGCCGTGACAATGCTGATAGGCTTGTGGATATGGGATGAGTTATCATACGACAAATATTTTCAAAACTACGACAGCCTGGTGCGCGTAATGCAGCACCAAACCTTCAATGGTGAGCGTGGCACGCAGGCTTCCATTCCGCTGCCCCTGGGGCCCAAATTACGGGATGAATATACCGGCCCGTCAAAAGATTTTAAATATGTGGTGATGTCCACCTGGACGCAGGGCCATATTCTTGCCTTTAAGGACAAAAAACTGAACCAAGGCGGTAATTGCATTCAGCCCGAAGCGCCGGAAATGTTCACCCTGAAAATGCTAAGGGGTACCCGGGCAGGCCTGAAGGACGAATCGTCCATAATGCTTTCGGCGAAACTGGCCAAAGCGCTTTTTGGCGACGCTGATCCGATGAACCAGGTAATTAAGGTTGACAATAAAAGTATAGTAAAAGTTACGGGCGTATATGAAGATTTCCCGCGAAACACCTCGTTTAACGACATGGCGTTCATGCTTCCATGGGATTTTTACCTGGCTAATAATCCCTGGACTAAGGGAAATTTGAATGAGTGGGGCAACAACTCATGGCAGATATTTGCCCAGTTAAATGCCGGCGTGTATCCGGGTAAGGTTTCGGCCCATATCAAAGATCTGAAATTGATAGCGCTTACCGCTGCACACGATAAATTGAGCCTCAGCTTCAAACCGTCTCTTTTCCTTCATCCGTTTAGCAAATGGCACCTGTATTCGGAGTTTAAAAATGGAGTGATCGTAGGGGGAAATATAGAATTTGTATGGATGTTCGGCATTATCGGCACATTCGTATTGCTGCTGGCTTGTATCAATTTCATGAACCTGAGCACCGCCCGTTCCGAAAAGAGGGCCAAAGAGGTGGGCATACGTAAAACATTAGGCTCGCTGCGCCAGCAACTGATCAGCCAGTTCTTTAGCGAATCGCTGCTCATCTCGGCTGTCGCTTTTGTTTTTTCAATAGTGCTTGTGCAAGCTGCATTGCCGTGGTTCAACCAGGTGGCCGATAAACAAATGACCATCTTGTGGTCGAACCCTGTATTCTGGATCATAGGGGTGGGTTTCAGCATATTTACCGGCATCATAGCAGGCAGTTACCCGGCGTTTTACCTGTCATCGTTTCAGCCGGTTAAGGTACTTAAAGGAACATTCCGCGCCGGGCGTTTAGCTTCTCTGCCGCGTAAAATATTAGTCGTGCTGCAATTCACCGTTTCAGCTACCCTGATCATCGGCACCATCGTGGTTTTCAGGCAGGTTCAATACACAAAAAATCGCCCGGTGGGTTACACACGTGAAGGCATGATACAGTCGTACCAGCAAACGCCTGATATCAATAAACATTTCGAGGCGGTAAAATACGATCTGCTGAGATCAGGCGCTGTAACTTCAGTAGCCGAATCCGGCAGCCCGGTAACCGATATTTGGTCTGATCAGAGCGGTTTTTCATGGGATGGTATGCCGCCCGGTTTACAACCCGACTTGAACGTGGTTCGTGTCAGCCCTGAATTTGGCAAAACTGTCGGCTGGCAGGTCAAGGAAGGACGTGATTTTTCGAAAGAATTTTTAACCGATTCGTCGGCACTCATTGTGAATGAAGCCGCCGTAAAATTTATGGGTTTGAAGGCCCCTGTAGGTATGCGCATCAAATGGTACAGGGATTTTCATATCATCGGCGTAGTAAAAGACATGGTGATGACTTCCCCTTATGAGCCTGTCAAGCCAACCGTCTTTTCGGAGCTGAGCGGAGATTATGGCCTTACCAATATGAGGCTGAACCCGCATATGGGAACCAGCGAGGCAATCAGTAAGATAGAAAACGTGTTCAAGCAATACGATCCCGGAAGCCCGTTCACTTACGAGTTTACCGACACCACATACGCCAAAAAATTTGCCAATGAAGAACGTACGGGCAAGCTCGCAGGCTTTTTCACCGCGCTGGCCATTTTCATCAGCTGCCTGGGCCTGTTCGGTATGGCGTCGTTCATGGCCGAGCAACGCACCAAAGAGATCGGCGTGCGCAAAGTACTAGGCGCCTCAATAGCCAATCTGTGGGGATTGATGTCGAAGGAATTTGTGTTGCTGGTAACCATCTCGCTGCTCATTGCGACGCCGATAGCCTACTATTTTATGAACAAATGGATACTCGGTTATAAATATAATGCCGGCATATCGTGGTGGATATTCGTTGCAACAGCGGTTGGTGCCATTGTGATCACACTGGCCACCGTGAGCTATCAAAGCATCAAAGCCGCAATGGCGAACCCAGTGAAGAGCCTGAGGAGTGAGTGAATAGTCAATTAGTTATCAGTTAAGAAAACTCAAAAACGTATAACGTACCACGTAAAACGTATAACATTATGCTTAAGAATTACCTCAAAATCGCCTGGCGAAATTTATTCAAAAACAAGGTGCACACATTTATTAACGTAACCGGCCTTTCGGTAGGTATGGCTGTGACCATGCTGATCGGTTTATGGATATGGGACGAAATATCGTTCAACAAATACTTTAAAAGTTACGACCGTATTGTACAGGTAATGCAGCACCAGACTTTCAATGGTGAAATCGGCACGCAAAAGTCTATCCCCATACCTTTAGGGTACCAGCTCAGGCAGGATTATACCGGCGCCAATAAGGACTTTAAATACGCGGTGTTGTCCACCTGGACCAGCGCACATGTTATTTCACATGGTGATAAAAAATTGACTCAGAAGGGCAATTTTATGCAGCCCGAAGCTCCCGATCTGCTCAGCCTCGATATGGTCGCCGGAAGCCGGAAAGGGTTAAATGACCTTTCATCCATATTGATCTCAGAAAGTCTTGCCAAAGCGCTTTTCGGCGATGCAAACCCCATGAACCAAACGATCAGGCTCGACAATCAATTGACAGTAAAAGTTACAGGCATCTATCGTGATTTCCCCGATAACACTGAATTTAAGGATATGGCCTTCATTTCACCATGGGATCTTTACCTGACTACTGAGCCGTGGCTAAAAACAAGAATGAACATTTGGGGCAACAACTCGTGGCAAATATATGCGCAGCTCAATCCCAATGTGGATATCGATAAAGTATCTGCCAGGATCAAAGACCTAAAAATGAAGGGCCTTGCCATGAACAACGATAAAGTTGGTCTTACTTTTAAAGCCGCTGTCTTCTAGCAGCCCATGAGCAAATGGCACCTTTACAGCGAGTTTAAAAACGGTGTAAATACTGGCGGCGCTATCGAGTTTGTGTGGATGTTTGGCATCATTGGCGTATTTGTGTTATTGCTGGCCTGTATCAACTTCATGAACCTGAGCACCGCGCGTTCCGAGAAACGGGCGAAGGAAGTAGGCATACGTAAGACATTAGGTTCATTGCGCCAGCAGCTGATCAACCAGTTCTTCAGTGAGTCACTACTGGTCGCCTGTTTCGCATTTTTCTTATCGCTGGTTATCGTTCAATTGATATTGCCCTGGTTCAACGAGGTGGCGGGGAAAAATATAGCCGTGCTTTGGAGCGGTCCGGCATTCTGGCTCCTAGGCATTGGGTTCAGCATTGTTACCGGCGCGATCGCCGGAAGCTACCCGGCTTTCTATCTTTCGTCTTTTCAGCCC
>JAFDZL010000498.1 GCA_018266935.1 Bacteroidota bacterium
GAGGGATGGCGTAAGGGCGATTTATTGTATTGTTAAATATGGGTTTTTCAGGGCAAATTAACGGATCATTACGCCCGGCTTATTGACAATAGGCAGCTTGATAAAATTTGACTCCACGATGCTTTCAGGCAGAAAGATAAACTTTTTGTCAAATATCTCTTTGCCGATGTAATAGCTTAGCCAGTATTCATTGCTCAAACCGAATGTAGATTCGTCTATCGGTTCTATCAATACGAAAGAATTATCCTTAACCTCCGGAAACATATGGCGAAGGGTAGAGGTCTTGACCTGCTCACCCTTTTGTTCGCCATACCCTTTTGACGTGATCAGTACGTTCTCTATTGCCTCGTTTTTCAGGTTAATGAGGTACACATACCATGTCTTGTCGCGTATATTCTCACCTTCAAGCGCTACAGCGATGGCAATATCCTTAACTATATTTTCGGGAATGTCTTTTATCACTTTTAGTTGATTGAGTTGACTAAGTTGATTAAGTTGGATTAGGTTGAACTTAGTCAACCACTTAACCTAATCAACCATTCAACTATTTACCCTTCTTCACAAACCTTTTGCCGCCAGCCTTTTTAGGAGCTTTTGCTTCAGCATCGGCAAGTGCCTGGCACTCTTCATAAGTCAATGACTGCGGTTCTTTGCCTTTTGGTATTTTAACGTTTTGTTTGCCGAATTCAATATAGGGGCCGAAGCGTCCATTCAACACCTTCACGTCTGGATTTTCAGCAAAAGTTTTGATCACACGCTCTGAGTCGCGCTTGCGTTTATCCAGGATAATGTCAATGGCTTGTTCTTCAGTCACGTCAAGCGGATCAACATCTTTTGGCAACGAATAAAAGGAATTATCGTGCCTGATGTATGGGCCGAATTTGCCAACAGCCACGGTCATTTCCTTGTTTTCGAATTGTCCAACTTTTTTGGGCAGCTTAAACAAATCGAGCGCTTCATCTAAAGTGATCGTTTCAATACTTTGATTGGCGCGCAGGCTGGCGTATTGAGGTTTATTCTCATCATCGTTATCGCCTATCTGCACAAACGGTCCGAAACGGCCGATACGTACCGAAACCTTCTTGCCATTTTCAGGGTGAACACCCAATTCCCGCTCGCCGGTGGCTTTGTCCGCTTTTTCAATGGTATTTTCCACACCTTTATGAAAAGGGTCATAAAAATTACGGATCATATCAGTCCATTGCTCCAGGCCCTGGGCTATTTCATCAAATTGTTTTTCGACTCCCGCGGTAAAATGGTAATCAACGATCTCTTTAAAATATTGAACCAGGAAATCATTTACTACCGAACCGATATCTGTAGGGAAAAGCTTCCCCCGCTCAGCTCCGGTATTTTCTGAACGTTCTTCTTTGGTGATGTTACTGCCTTTCAGTGTCAGCACCCTAAAGTTCCGTTGCTTGCCATCCCGGTCTTCTTTCACCACGTAACCACGATTTTGTATTGTCGAAATAGTAGGCGCGTAAGTTGACGGGCGACCTATACCCAACTCTTCCAGCTTCTTAACGAGGCTGGCTTCGGTATATCTGGGTGCAGGACGGGTAAAACGCTCCGTAGCGCTCATTTCCTGCAACTCGAGTTTCTGGCCTTTTGTAAGCGGTGGCAGGATGGCATTTTCGTCGCCATTTTGGCGGTCATCGTCGTCATCGGACGATTCGAGGTAAACTTTCAGGAAGCCGTCGAATTTCATCACCTCGCCATTTGCCATTAATTCTTCTTTACGCGTCGATATACCGATCCTTGCGGTAGTCTTTTCAAATAGAGCTTCACTCATCTGCGAGGCGATCGCGCGCTTCCAGATCAAATCGTAAAGGCGTCTCTCAGCCGGATCGCCGTCAATAGCATGTGCATCAAAATAAGTTGGCCTGATAGCCTCGTGCGCTTCCTGTGCACCCGCACTCTTGGTCTTATATTTCCGGTATTGATGGTATTTTTCACCATAAGCCGAATTGATCTCCTTAGCAGCCGCATTCAATGCCAGGTCCGACAAATTTACCGAGTCGGTACGCATATAGGTTATCTTTCCTGACTCATAAAGTTTTTGAGCCACCGACATCGTCCTTGAAACCGAGAAGCCCAGCTTGCGGCTGGCTTCCTGCTGCAGCGTGGAAGTAGTGAACGGCGCTGCCGGTGCGCGTTTGGTCGGTTTTGTTTCAAGCGAATTGATAATAAACTCGGCACCAATGCAATCCTTCAGGAACTTTTCCGCATCTTCCTGTTTAGTAAAACGCTCGGGCAACTCAGCTTTGAATGCTTCTTTTCCTTTGCCAAATATTGCAACGATCTTAAATGCTGCTTCGGCACTAAATTTATTGATCTCGCGCTCACGATCCACAATAAGCCGTACCGCCACAGACTGAACCCTGCCGGCTGAAAGCGAAGGCTTCACTTTCTTCCATAAAACGGGGGATAGTTCAAAGCCCACCAGCCTGTCGAGCACGCGCCGGGCCTGCTGGGCATTCACCAGGTTATAGTCTATTTTACGAGGGTTTTCAATAGCATGGAGGATAGCCGGTTTTGTGATCTCGTGGAAGACTATCCGTCGCGTATTAGCATCCTTCAGACCCAAAGTATCAAAAAGGTGCCAGGATATAGCTTCTCCCTCGCGGTCCTCATCGGATGCGAGCCACACGACTTCAGCTTCCTTGGCAAGTTTCTTTAATTCACTTACCACTTGCTTCTTATCAGCCGGCACCTCGTATTTCTGTGCAAAGTTATTTTGAATATCTATCGCGTCTTCCGACTTCACCAGGTCGCGGATATGCCCGTAACTTGATTTTACGGTAAAGTCTTTTCCGAGGTAACCTTCTATGGTTTTAGCCTTGGCCGGAGACTCGACGATTAGTAAATTTTTAGCCATTTAAAGCAGGTATTTTTTTGCAAATAAAGTATAAAGAAGGTTAAACGCAAATTTGTTTTTGTCGGATTACCGTAAAGTCGTCTGGAAAATCACATCAAAAAGCCACCGCCGAGGAGGTCGTTTCCTTCGTAAAATACAGCCGATTGGCCGGGCGCAACGCCACTCACTGAATGGTGAAAATCAACTTTAATGTGGTCGCCCATTTGTACAACAGTACTCTCCGTGCCAGCGTCCTTATAGCGGATTTTGGTAACCGCCTCAATGGGTTCAGCAATGCTTTCGTACTTAATAAGGTTTAAATCACGCACCCATGCTTCTTTGCGCTGTAATTCGTCTTGTGTACCGAGTACGACCGTATTGGTTTCCGGCTCGATCCGGGTCACAAACATCGGTTGGCCCAAAGCAATGCCCAGGCCCTTACGCTGGCCGATCGTATAAAAGGGATAGCCTTCATGCTTGCCCACTACGGTACCGTCTGTCAATACAAAATTGCCGCCCGTTACACGTTCTTCCAAGTCTTCTACCTTATGGCGCAGGAAGGCCCTGTAATCATTGTCGGGCACAAAACATATCTCGTAGCTTTCGCTCTTGTTGGCCAATTCCAGCTGTCCCATGTCCAATGCCATCTGGCGGATCTCTTTTTTGGTAAAGCTCCCTAAAGGAAATTTCGTTCTCGCCAAATTCTTTTGCGACACGCCCCAAAGCACATAAGATTGATCCTTATTCTCGTCAAGGCCTTTTGAAACCACATAGCGGCCATTATCCTGTAAGCGAATATTGGCATAATGTCCTGTTGCAATGAATTCGCAGTCCAGTTTATCGGCCCGCTTAAGTAACGCCTCCCATTTGATATGTGTATTGCACAAAACGCACGGGTTAGGGGTGCGGCCGGCCAAATATTCGTCCACGAAGTTATCGATCACAAAATCACCAAACTCACTGCGGATATCCAAAATATAGTGGGGGAAGCCATAAGCTACGGCCAGAGCACGGGCGTCATTAATACTATCGAGGCTGCAGCAACCCGTCTCTTTTGAACTTCCGCCTGATGAGGCGTAGTCCCAGGTCTTCATCGTCAAGCCGATAACTTCGTAACCCTGCTCATGCAGCATAACGGATGCCACCGAACTGTCCACCCCGCCGCTCATTGCTACCAGTATCCTGCCGTGCTTGCTCATAAAGTTTGCAAAGATACGGTTTTGAGATTTGTCAATGGGTCAGGTGAGGGTAATTTCGTGAGGGGTGAATGGTCAATAGTGAATGTACAATTTAATTAAAGTAAATGTTTATATAAATTATATAAAATCTTGAACATCAATATTAATTAACTTCAAGTTAAAGTACGAATTTGTGATTTATTCACTATTGACCATTCAACATTGACTATCTCAGGCCACAAATACCGTCTTAATATTCACAAATTCATGTATCCCAAAAAGCCCCAATTCGCGTCCATATCCTGACTGTTTAATCCCCCCAAAAGGCAGCCGTGGATCTGACTTTACCAGTGCATTTACAAAACACGCACCTGCCTGCAATTGAATCGATGCTATTCGTTCGCCTCTTTCTTTATTGGCAGTAAACACAGCCGAGCCCAGGCCAAAGCTGCTATCGTTTGCAATTCTAATCGCATCGGCCTCGTTCTTTGCGCTAATAATAGCCGCTACAGGGCCAAATAGCTCTTCATCATAAGCGGGCATACCTGGTTTAACTTTGATTAGAATGGTGGGCGGGTAGTAAGCATTCCTGCCTTTGTGTATTGTTCCACCTAAAATACATTTCGCTCCCTTTCGAAGGGAAGCTTTTACCTGCTCATGCAATTGGTTACGCAGATCAACACGCGCCTGCGGTCCGATAGCAGTGTCCGCACTTAAGGGATCGCCGACCTTTTTTGCCTTCATTTTGGCAACGAACAGCCTGGTAAATTCCTTTTCGACCGCTTTAACGACGATGAACCGTTTGGCTGCTATGCAGCTTTGACCGCTATTGATCACGCGGCTATTCACGCAAATTTCCGCTGTTTTTTCCAGGTCAGCATCTTCGAGTATTACATACGCATCGCTTCCGCCGAGTTCCAAAACAGTTTTTTTGATCAGTGAACCTGCTTTTTATCGCTAATGCGCAGCCGGGTACATTTGAAGCATGTTTTAACACGCCGCAATTCCCGGCAGCCAAAGCAGGAGCAAGGAACCTGAAAACCTGCCAGAATGGAAAATTCCAGGGCATGATGGCCAGCACGACGCCTATAGGCTGGAAGCTCACAAAACTTTTTGAAGCATCGGTTTCTACCAGCTGGTCTTGCAGGAATTTCGCCGCATTGGCTGCATAATATTCACACACCGAGGCACATTTTTCGATCTCGGAAACACCTTGTGCAACCGGTTTGCCCATTTCCTGGGCCATCAATACCGCAAATTCTTTTTTCCGGTTTTGCAGTACGCCGGCCATGTTCAGCAAAAGTTTGCTACGCTCATCGTGGGCTGTATTTTTCCAGCTAAGCCAGGCTTTATGTGTTTGTTTGATCTTTTGATCGACCTGCTTTAAGGTATGGCCTTTGTAGGTTTTCAGCTTTTGACAGTTCGCAGGATTAATGGAAGTAAAATTCATAACCGGTTTTTATGTCAAATTTAAACACCTGAGCATAAAAATGGTTGAGGAAGGCTATTTTACAGGTTCTTCTTTTTCAAACTCAGTCTCAATAGTGGAGTTGATGGAATGAACTATTTTATCTAGTTCCGCAGCGGATCGGTTGATATTCTCGATGATCTTGATCTTTTCATCCATATAAGGCGCAAGCTTCATCATATTGATCAGGCCGATAATATTGGCCAGCGGACGACGAACTTCATGTGAGCTCAGCCATGCAACTTCTTTCAGCTTTTCGTTCTGCCGGACGATATCGCTCTCTTTTTGTTTCAGCCAGGTAATGTCATTATAAACCGCTATATAACCCGTAAACTTGTTTTTATCATCGAAAAGAGGAGTGTATTCGCCATAGACCCAAAACTTTTCGCCTGATTTTTTATGACAATTCAATTCGGTATAAAAGGCTTCGTTAGCTTTCTTTTTGTTCAGCACGTCGGCCAAAATATCCCTATCCGTTTCCTCGCCCGCGAAAAATGTTGCCGGCGAATATCCCGCTACGTCTTCAATCTTATAACCGGTAAAATCTTCAAACGCTTTGTTCACCCAGCAGATAAAGTTGTCCTGGTCGGTTATGATGATGATATTATTGACCCTGGTGATAATATGGCCCAGTCTTTTGATCTCGTCATCGGCTTTAAGCGACCGTTTGCTACTTTCTATAAGCTTGGTTTCATCAGCTTTGATCAGCTTATACAGGAGATACCCGGTCGCGATAACGAAAACGAATCCTTTTCCGCTGTTAATAGCAAGGAACAACCTTGGATTGAGCGCACCCTGGAACAAAAACAGCAATCTGTCGCTGAGCATTATCCATATTAATGCAGCCACAGTATAAATTACAGCGATGCGCAGGGCGCCAGTTCTCATTCGGGTCAGTTTCGGGACTATCTAAATTATACGTAATCCTGACAGTAAATGTTAACCCTTTAAAGGATCAGCTAAGAAAAATATTGTAAACAAATGATAATCAGATGCTAAAACTATGGATTGCGAACTTGTCCATCGCCTTTTATGATCCATTTATAGCTGGTGAGCTCCTGCAAGCCCATGGGCCCCCGGGCATGAAGCTTTTGTGTACTTATCCCGATTTCGGCGCCAAGTCCAAATTGCGCGCCATCAGTAAACGCGGTTGAAGCATTAACATATACTGCCGCCGCATCCACTTTATTGAGAAATTCAGTCGCATTGACGGCATCTTCGGTAATGATAGCTTCACTGTGTTTAGAGCTGTACCGGGCAATGTGATCCATGGCCTCAGAGAGGCTATAAACCGTTTTTATGGCCATTTTGTACGACAGAAATTCCGTACCGAAATGTTCAGGCTTTGCGGGGAAAAGAAGTTCCGGGGGATAATGGCCTTGCAAGGCTTGATACGCTTCATCGTCGGCATAAATCACTACCTCTTTACCAGCAAGGGGTTTAACTAACTCCGGCAGGTCGATTAAACGTGACGCGTTAATGATCAAACAATCCAGCGCATTGCACACGCTTACGCGGCGGGTTTTAGCATTAAAAATAATCTCTTTCCCTTTTTGCAAATCGGCGCTTGCATCAAAATAGGTATGAACAATACCTGCGCCGGTTTCAATAACCGGTACTTTGCTTTGCTGGCGAACGCGATCTATAAGCTGCTGGCTGCCACGGGGTATAAGCACATCTACATAACCGATTGCTTTAAATAAAGCTTCGGTTGCTTCGCGGTCAACCGGTAAAAGGACCACGGCGTTTTTATCTATACCGTGTTTTTTTAACACTTCGTGAATAAGCCTGATGATAGCCTTGTTGGAATATTCCGCATCGCTGCCCCCTTTTAAAATGCAGACATTGCCGGTCTTGAAGCATAAAGCGAATACATCAAAGGTCACATTCGGCCTGGCCTCGTAAATCACACCGACGACGCCCAGCGGAACGCTAATTTTTGAAATATTCAATCCATTGGGCATTGTTTTTTGTGAAAGTATATGTCCGAGCGGGTTAGGCAGATTCGCCACATTCATCATATCCTTAGCAATATCTTTGATGCGCCCTTCGGTAAGCTTCAGGCGGTCATATTTAGGGTCGGAGGGGTCCATCCGGTCGAGGTCCATTTGATTGGCCTCCAGGAGTTGGTCGGTTTGCGCAATAGCCGCATCCGCGACATCTTTCAACACCGCGACAATCGTTTCCGGCGATATGCCGGCAATCGCCCTGCCCGCGGCAAGTGCCCCTTCAAAATAATTGCTATAATCCGTAGCCGTTTCCATCACAATAGATAAAGATAATCATAATGCACGAGCGCTTTCTGATTTTTCTGGCCGGTCCGTTCCCGCGCTTTATCCGAACCATATTCGGCGATACCTAAACCAACAAGCTTATCCTGTTCATCCACCAACTTGATGATCTCTCCTTTGTTAAAATCGTTCAGCACCTCAACAACACCTACCGGCAGCAAGCTGGTTGCTTTGTTTGACGTAAGTGCCGCGCCTGCGCCCGCGTTGATGCGCACTGATCCTGTAGCGGTATGGGCGGAATGGGCTATCCATTTCTTTTTGCCCGATTTGCCCTTATCGGGAATGAAGCGGGTATGCGCTATTTTCCCGGCTAACACATCGGTCAAAATATTATCTCTGGTGCCATTGGCAATATGTACCGCTATGCCCAGTTGGGCGGTTTTTTGCGCCATGGTTGACTTGGTAACCATACCGCCGCGGCCGAATTGAGATTTGCCCGAGGCCACAAAAGAGGGAAGGTCGGTCGAATTGTCGATCTCTTCCAATAATTTCGAACCTTTTGATTTGGGGTCGCCATCGTAAATTCCATCCACATTGGTCAGAATGATCAAGGCGCTGGCATTCATCATGGCGGCGATCAGCCCGGCCAGTTCATCGTTGTCGGTGAACATCAGCTCCGTCACGGACACCACATCGTTCTCGTTAACCACTGGAATCACTTCATGCTGCAACAATACCTCGAGGCAATTGCGCATATTCAGGTAATGCAGCCGGTCGCGGAAATCTTCCTTGGTGACTAATATCTGCGAACACAGGATATCGTATTGGCCGAAAAGATTCGAATAGGTATTGATCAGCTTTACCTGGCCGATCGAAGCCAGCAACTGCCGCGCAGCTACCGCATCCGACTTTTCGGACACCGATATCATGCTTCTGCCGGAGGCAACAGCTCCCGACGACACCAATATCACTTCAACGCCCTGTTTCCTGATCACCGCCATCTGCTCCACCAGGTGACCGATACGGTGCAGGTCGGGGAGGCCATCGCTTTTGGTTAAAACGTTGGAGCCGATCTTGATCACGATACGCTGATAGCTGAAGGCCATGAGGCAGATTATTTAAAGCCTCAAGTATAAGAAATTATAGTTATTTGGTGGGAATTATATACAACTTGAAGACGGCAGAAAGCAAGTTCCAAACACCATTTGTTCACATTCACGCGCCTTTCAACCACTTTTTACCACAAAATGGTTGACTGACAGCTATTTTACTTTCTACACTAAGTATCGAAATGACATAAACTAAGGGCTTTTTGTGAACACAAAAACGTTAATAAGCTGAAAATAAATGCGTTAATATCCAAATACTTCTACAGGAAAAAGCCGGTATTCCGGGCTGATTTTCACGTTTTGACCACTTTCAACCACTTTCAACCATTTCCGGCCGGCTTTGCCTTGTTTCCATGGCCCAAACCGGGCTTAGTGTATGCGAGGTCTTCAGAAACTTTTAGAATTGATTTTCCAAACGGATACACGAACGCAGTCAGGGCATCCGTTTAAAAATTGTAGCCAATGCTAAACTTTATACCATCTTCAACCAAACGGTCGTTGTAGGCAGACTTGTAAATGGTAAATACGATATGATCGCGTAAATACGGATTGACTGAAAAGACAAGTCGCCCGGTATTAAACTGTGCGCCAAAACCGACTTCGCCGGCTATGCCCGATTGGTCATAATACTGGTTATAAATATTGTCCGTCAGCTGTGTGTCTATCGCAACGCCGGCATTGATAAAAAGGTATTTGAAAAACTTGAACCTGCCGAATCCTTCGGGCGAGACCATGGTCAATTTGCCCTTGTTTACAAGGGCCGATGTGGTGCCATAAACATAAGTGTACCGCGCGTTGTCTGTGATAAGCATCAGGCCGGCCCCAACTGAAACCCATTGGCCAAGATCGCGCGTGTAGGTAAGGCCAAATTTTGTCCCGGCGCTTATTGTGTAGGGATACGATTGATATTCCGTGTTGCTGAAGTCGCCCGTCGAGGCAACCCTTGTGCCTGCTATACAATAAACCAGCGATATCGCATTTTTTGACTGCGCGAAAACATCGACACTTAACAAAATGAAGGCTAAAATTATAAGGTTCGATCTCATAAGGATAAGGATTTTTTTCATAGCTAATATAAATAAAACCGCCCTCCGGTCACTAAACCGACGAGGGCGGGAACATATCCAGACCAGGCAAACCCGGAATAATATACGATACGCTTTATTATCCATTACGGAAACGATCTGCCAAACGTAACACGGATCACAGATTTAAACTTATTTTTCTGATTTAACAGATTGGAGTAAGGGTGTCATACTGTCCCGATAGCTATCGGGACGAAGTATGCGCGCCGGGCGGACAATGCCAGTAGAAACCATGTTTTGCCGCTTTCACCCCTGCGGCTTGTCATATTTACGCACCTATAATTCCAAATCATCCCGTAATTTTACCATGATGAAAGTAGTACGCGTACAATACACCCTCAAGCCCGGTCATGTCGAAGCCAATCAAGCTAACATCGCGGCTATAGTGGCCGAATTGAAAGAACTAAAGCACGCCGGTATAAAATACGGCGCCTGGCTCTTACCCGACGGCAAAACCTTTATGCATTTCGACCAGTTCGAGAACGAAGAAGCGCACCTGGCCTTACAGGAACTGGCCTCTTTCAAAAAATTCGCGGCCGAGCTGTGGGCTGCCGGGTTTGAAGTTGAGCCGAAGTTGGAATTGTTGGAATTGGTTAGTTCAACGGAGGGGTATTTTTGAACAGGGCCTAATCAACTGTGTCATTGCGAGTCGCGGACGAGGAGGTCCATAAGGGCGACGCGGCAATCTAGTCGCTGCACGGGCGGTTATTTTGTCTGAACCGGGATTAAACAGATTATGCCGATTTCGCGGACTAGACAAAGCTTACAAACTCAGTGAAGAGGCGATTTATAAAGATCTGATTGAACCACCCTTGCTTCAATTTCGTATCTTTTTTTAACTTTCAATACCAATTCGTAAAGCCATGTGGCTGCGTTCGGTGATATATAAATTTCCTGTATAAGGATATTCAAATCGACAGGTAATTTGAATCCAAATTGATATTTTGGCTTATCTGGTATAGGTTTGTTTGCGTAGTAATCGTTAGGATGTTCACCATAAAAAACCCTTACTTCTTTTTCATGCTCAAAGCTTTTTCTTTTCAAAAACATCGGGTAGTAATGGTTACCTCGAGGCGTTGCCGCATTATTGAAATCGATATATTCTACATTTCCAATCCAAACATGCTGATCACTGGTAATACTATCGGATAAAGCCTCAAGGGTTGTTTTGATGGCAATACCCTCGTTGGATTTAACATATAAATCCCACATAGCGGCTGATTCAAACTCATTACAGTGCCAGCAATTTACATATGACCGTTCCCTTTGTAAGTCGCTTAAATGATCAATAATAGGCAAAATGTCGGCTAAGCCTTTGTCATACAAGCTGTATCTGTTAGCTTTATCGAATGAGGTTATAGTACCTTCAAATGGATCTTTAAATTTATCCGCTCTTGTCATGAATAATGCCGAATCCTCGAGTAAAGACACGAATTTAGTAAAGTCCATATATCTCCAAAGGATAGCACAAGGATCTTCAGGATAGTCAAAATGGGGATGTGTTTTTAATTTACTCAAGCTATATAGATGATAGAGTAATGTTAAATAGACGAATAGAACCAAAAATTATATTAATTAGAAAACTGCTCATCAAGGAAAAACAACAATTCATTAGTTGATGTATTATAACATTCATTTAATGCGTTTCTTGCACTCTTGTAACCCCACATATTGGACTTACTAGCTACATTAGAAATTTCTTTTGTCGTGCTCTTGTCTCCTATAAACACTTGTATATAATATGCTGTAATAGCGTTCCATTGACCTTTAGGAAACACCATTGAGGAAAAATGCCCACCAACCATACCTATACCACCTGAAATATCAGTTCCAAATCCAGCATGATATGCTGCAATCCCTATCTTAATTAAAGTCGACTTAGCGTCCCGATTCTTTTTGTAATATTCTGCTTCCGGTTGCATAACTAATATCGCGGAAGGATACGCCGATTTTAGCTGTAAGAACAACGTTTGAATCACCTGCTCTGATGAACATTCTATCTTGTTTTTAGGAGGTATCGATCTTCCATCAAAGAAAACGACTTTGATAGTATCATTTTGTTTTAGGCCATTTCTTGGTTTGACTTGATTATTTTCAGGGCACCACACATAAATTTTTTGAGCTTTTACTGCAAAAGCAAAGAATACAAGTGTTATAAATAAAAAAAATTTCATTATTAACAGGTTTAGTCTAATGTCATTAAATTGAATAAAAATAGTAAAAGTATCTGATTGAGATAATAAAATTGTGCTCACAATGTACTCGACATTTCATGTAATCAATCCAGTTTTCGCGATACGTGTCATTGACAAGCGAGGTAGCCTAGCCGTGACTATCGATAATCCCGCCTCGACGACTGGCATAGTTCAGAGATGGCTACGCTCCCGCTCGCCATGACGGGGAGGTGAGATCCAACACCGGATTCATTGGAGGTCTTTGAGACAGGGCCAGCACGAAACACTTTGTATTTTATCCGGACAGAGTCCTGCATTTATCAATTTAATTTAAGAGTGCTGCGCTAAACTCTTAAACCTGGAGGGGGCTGTTGCCTTCTGCAGCGAAACTTGCCTTTGCATTGATCGTTATAACGGCAATATTCTTATTCGCTTTTTATCTTCATCTATAACGAGTATCGCGCCTTTTTCCAGTAGGCCGGAATAATGGCCCAGTGTTTCTATTAACATTTTGCTCAAATGTAATGAGGTTACATTTTGAGTTCTTACTTGTATAACACTTGGCTTTTCAGCTTTTGTGAGCGCCAGCGCTGTACCGAAATCAAGATCGTGTGTGAAAACTATATGTTCATTTTTTCGTGCCCAGTCCATTATTATGCTGTCCGAAGCATCGAACTTACCTACTGCCGACCAATGAACCGCTTCTATTCCATGAAGTTTAAACTCCTGCGCCCATTCAGGAGATAAATTCATATCAATTAATATTTTCATGCTGTGGCAAGCGGAACTTCTATTTCTTCGGAACGCCAGGCGGCATAGGACAATGCTGCCAGGATATCTTCAGGCGCCAGGTATGGGTACATTTTCAAAACCTCATCATTAGTGAGTCCGGAAGCAAGTAAGCCTATTATAGTACCAACTGTCATCCTTAAACCCCGGATACAAGGTTTGCCACCCATGATGTCGGGGTTAAGGGTAATCCGTTCTAAGTTTTTCATTGTTTGCTATTTTGCTACTCAAAAGTACGCAATATTTCACAATTTACTTAACCCGCAGAGCCCGGTCAGTCAATCCTTACCTTTTATGGGTGTGCGGTGCTGACAGGCGAGGTAACATACGCGTATCCATCGACAATCCTGCCCCGACGACCGGCACTGTTCAGAGATGGCCACGCTCGCGCTCGCCATGACGGAGGACATTAAATCGGTGAAATCAACAAGCAATCGGTGAAATCCCCCCTTAAAACGCGATCTGCATCTGCACTTCCAGGATGTTGTTTTTCACCTGGACGGTTTCTTGGCGGCGGTTTAAATAATTCACTTCGAATTTGGTCCATTGATTGAATACGTAGTTTACCCCGCCATACCAAATGGTCGACCGGTCAGTAGCAACCAGTTTGTTCGGGTCGTACGTATCGTATTTGGCCAGTAATTGGAGTTTAGGGAGCACAAAGTAACCCGCCTGGATATACCCGCCATCGCGCTGAACGGCCGCATCGGTACCATGGGCATATTCAGCTGTGGCCGAAAAACGCCCTGAAACGTAATGCGCGTCAAAACCATAACGATTGCGGGTTTGTGTTTTCACACCGCCTGCCGGGATATCCTCGCCTCGATAAATACCGCCGCCAAGGTCAAATCCTTTGCCAGGGTGGAGGCCAAGACGCACAGCTACGTCCTTATTGTTATTATTGTCGGTAATGACATTGTAACCTGCACCGTTGAATACACCGATGGTGTAATCGAACAAATACCGATCCTTCGTCTTGACAAAGGAGCCGCTGACCTGGAAACCGACATCCCGGCCGATTTGGTTGCCAATAACGTCTTTTGAGCGGGCGGCGAGCGCTTCTATTACCTGCGATCGGTCTATGAAGTCAAGCTGACTATCCGAGGTTAAACTTTCGTAGGAGAATGGTACTTTGAATTGACCCGCCGTTAGCTTCAGGAAATCGGCTACTTTATATGCCGTATAAGCATCCAGCAGTTTGTTGTTACCGGCAAACTCGGTATAGATCTCATAACTCCATGCATCGGTGATATTACCTTTGGCATCCAGGCGGGCACGGTGCAGGTCGAACGCGTCATTCACACCTGCCTGCTCAAAACCCTGGTAACGGGCCTGTACCAAACCGCTGATCTGTAAAGCCCGGCTGCCAATCGTGATGTTATGCTGATTTTCACGCTCCTGGTCTAAGCGTTTTTTCTCCTTAACAGCTTCCGCCGACCGAATGGAATCAGCTTCCTGCTGTGTGATCAGGTTCTTTTTAACCAGTGTATGGAGCAGATCGTCATTTTGCTGCGCCCGGGCGGTTGTAATGAATAAAGTGAATAGCGTAGTAAGAAGAAAGATGGTGGAGTAGAAGAATTTCATTGTTGCGGGCTTAAATCTTTTAAATAAATCTATATAATCTATGGAAATAGTCGTGTAAAGATATATAGATAAAGCGACGGCTGCAAGTGTTCATGAGAAAATGTCGATAAGATTTATAGACTATTTTTAAACAACACCGTTTAAGTTCCTCTAAAACAGCTGGTAATCTGGTTTACTTAAAGTTAAAAAAAAACCGGCGAGACTGTAAGGTCCCGCCGGCAGCGTAGCAAAATAGGTTTATTTTACAGCTATGCCTTCTTTTATTTCGTCATTGGCATTCGTGATCACCTGATTTCCGGGCTTCAAATTGCCGAAAACTTCGGTGGAGTCGTGGCTTGCGAGACCTTCTTTTACGTCGACATAACTCGTTTTCCCATCGTTGACTGCTATAACATATTCACGTTCGGTCGAACGGACGATAGCCGAATTGGGCACAAGCAATGACTTGGCGCCCGAGAGCATGGGTATATCAACTTCGGCGTACATGCCCGGCTTCAGCATGTTATT
>JAFDZL010000049.1 GCA_018266935.1 Bacteroidota bacterium
CAGATTCCGGGCCCCATGAGTCGGCTGAATAGTTCGGGAAATTGAGGCTCTTTTTGTTTTGCCAGGTATTGAGTATCGGCATCACCAGTTCCCAGGCAGCTTCCACCTGGTCGCCGCGCATGAACAAGGTTTGATCACCCAGCATGGTATCCAGGATCAGCGTCTCGTAAGCTTCAGGGGCCTGCTGGCTGTATGTGCCTTTATAGTCAAACACCATATCAACTGCATTGAGCACCATATCGATACCGGGCCTCTTAGCCTGAACCTGCAAACGGATACTCATTTCGGGCTGTATGCTGATGATAAGCCTGTTCTGCTGCCAGCTTTCGGCTGCCTCGGTCGGGAATATCAGGTGCGGAACATCCTTGAACTGGATGGTGATCACCGAAGATGTCTGGTGCATCCGTTTCCCGGTGCGAACATAGAATGGTACTCCCTGCCAGCGCCAGTTATCAACAAAGAATTTGATCGCGGCAAAAGTTTCGGTGTTGGATTCAGGATCGACCTTCGGTTCGCTGCGGTAAGCCGGTACTTCCTTCCCTTTCATCCATCCGTTGCCATATTGCCCGCGCACAGCCGACATGCGCACGTCTTCGGGCGAGAATTTGCGCATAGCTTTCAACACATCAACTTTACGGTCGCGCACCTCATCAGCATTAAAGCTAACCGGGGGTTCCATGGCTATGTGGCAAAGTAGTTGCAGCAAGTGGTTCTGTATCATATCGCGCAGGGCGCCGGAGCCATCGTAATAGTCTCCGCGTTCCTCAACACCTAATTGCTCGGTAACGGATATTTGGACATACTCGATGAAATTGCGGTTCCACAAAGGTTCCATGATCGAGTTAGCGAAACGGAATGCCATGATGTTCTGCACCGTTTCCTTACCCAGGTAATGGTCGATCCGATAGATCTGGCATTCGTCAAAAATACCTGCCAGCAATGAATTAAGCTCCCGTGCGGTTTCCAGGTCGTGCCCGAATGGTTTTTCGATCACGATGCGCGTTCTGTTCTTATCCTCGGCAAGTTTAGCTTTCGCCAGGTTTGAGGCGATTATCGGGAACAGGTTCGGGGCCACAGCGAGGTAATAGATCACATTGGCTTTCGCTTTCCATTCACTGTTGTGCTGTTCTATTTTCTGACCGAACTCCTTATAAGTTTCGGCGTCTTTTACATCCGAAACCTGGTACCAGAGATTGGCTGAAAAAGTCGCCCATTTATCTTTATCAGCCTTACCGCTGCGCGAGAACTGGTTAATATCATCGAGCATATTCTTCCTGAAATCCTCGTCGCTCAATTTAGTGCGGCCGGTACCTATGATCGAAAACTGTTTGGGCATCCAGCCGTCCAGGAACAGGTTGTAAAGCGCCGGCATGATCTTCCGTGCATTCAGGTCGCCCGTTCCGCCGAAAATGATAAATATGGTAGGTTCTGATGTGTTTGTACTCATAGCGATCGCGTTTAGTCGTTCTTTTTAGTCCATTGCGTATGAAATACGCCTTCTTTGCCTATCAGTTCGTAGGTGTGCGCGCCGAAATAATCGCGCTGAGCCTGGGTGAGGTTCGATGGCATCCGTTTGTTACGGAAATTATCAAAATAACTCAATGAAGCAGCGAAAGAAGGAACAGCGACACCCGCGCTGATTGCAGCCGAAACTACCGTCCTCGCTCCTTTTACCGATCCTGTAACCAATTCTTCAACTTCGCCGTCCAGCAACAGGTGAGCGAGGCCCGGATCGTGCTGGTAAGCATTGTAAATATTATTCAGGAACAGGGACCTGATGATGCAGCCGCCGCGCCAGATTTTGGCTATCTCGTCCAGCTTCAGTTCGTATTTATACTCTGCTGATGCGTTGGCAAGCAGGTGCATACCCTGTGCGTAGCTGATGATCATACTGAAATAGAAGGCCTGCTCCAAAGCTACCAGGAATTCCTGCGTGTCCACGTCCAGTTCCGGGTCGTCTTTACTGTAAATAGCGGCAGCATCGATACGCATCTGTTTGTATTTCGAAAGATCGCGCATTGAAACCGCTGTGTCAATCGTCGGTATCGGCGCCTGCAAATCCATCGCCACCTGCGAGGTCCATTTACCGGTGCCTTTGGCTTTAGCTTCGTCTTTAATGTCGTCGATCAGCAAATGATCGGTTCCCGGAGCATTGAAAGCGAAAATATCTTTGGTGATCTCGATCAGGAACGATTGTAAGCGGCCCTCGTTCCATTGCGCAAACACCTGGCCGATGGCCGCATTGTCCATTTTCAGGCCTTTTTTCATGATCTCGTAGGTTTCGGCGATCAGTTGCATCAGGCCGTATTCGATACCGTTATGTACCATCTTCACAAAGTGACCGGATGCACCCGGACCGATATAAGTCACGCAGGGAGCGCCATTGACCTTGGCCGCGATAGATTCAAGTATCGGTTTCATCACGTTATAGGCGTCCCTGTCACCGCCCGGCATCATGCTCGGGCCGCGGCGTGCGCCTTCCTCACCGCCTGACACACCCATACCGAAGAAATGAAAACCTTTTGCCTCCAGTTCATCTACGCGGCGGTTGGTATCGGTAA
>JAFDZL010000004.1 GCA_018266935.1 Bacteroidota bacterium
CGCCCGCTTTGCCGACAGCACGTAGAACCTGTCCAATTCCGCATCAGTAACCGTGTACTTTTCATTGCCGGGGATGACGTGCATTTTGCCGCCCTCGACATTGATGCGTGTATCGGTATCTATCTTGTGCTGTTCAAGTAAAGTCATATACGTAGCCAGCTTGAAGGTTGAACCCGGCTCGGCCGCTTCACTGATCGCATAGTTCATTTTCTCGGTATAGTCACCGTCTTTGGTGCGTGTAAAGTTGGCTATGGCCCTGATCTCGCCCGTCTGCACTTCCATCAGCACCACGCAGCCGTGGTCGGCCTGGCTGGTGATCATTTCCTTCTTCAGAGCCGACTGGGCAACGTCCTGCAAATTCACATCGATGGTGGAAAGGATATCGGCGCCCTCTTTCGGCGCGATCTCCGCATCCCCATTATTTACCGGCACCCACACGCCGCCGGCAATGCGCTGCACGAGGCGCTTACCATTTTCGCCGTTAATGTAGTCGGCATAAGCGCCTTCCAAACCCACGGTCACAGGCTTTCCGGCAGCATTGGTTGCGTTTTCATTCACGTAGCCAATAGTACGCGCTGCCAGATCGCGGTATGGGAGGATGCGTTTGTTGTTCTCGACAATGATCAATCCGCCCTTATACTTACCCATATTGAAAATTGGGAACTTGCGTATGTCTTTCAGTTGTTCAAAGCTCACCTTACGACGGATCAACTGGTAACGGTCGCTGTCGCGGCGGGCGTCACGCAGCATCCTTGCGTATTCACGTGGTGTTTTATCGCCGAAATAATGCGAGAGACTAAATGCCAGCGAATCGATTTTATCATCAAATATGCGCTCATCCGCAATGCCGCCGGCAAGCATGTCCATGTGCAGCTCATATTCAGGAACCGAAGTGGCCAGCATGCTGCCATCATTGGCGAAAATGTTGCCGCGTGCCGCCTCCACATTTTGATATTCGGTTGACATGGCTTTCGACATCGCCTTCCACCTGGATCCCTGTACGAATTGCACGCGGCACAGCTGAACCACCACCGCACCTGCAAACAGCAGGATCAGTCCAAAGGCCAGGTAAACCCTGAGCAGTATGTTGGTCCTAATGCTCATCCTTATCCTCCTTCAGCTTTTGAGGCGGCTGGGTAGATTCTTTCACGCCCAGCGTATCCACGCGTTTAGCCACTTCCGACAAGGTGCTTTTGAAAGCCAGGTCGGCTTTTGATGTCTTATAATCCCAGGTCAGCTCCTTCACTTCCTTGCTCGTCTTATCGATATCGCGGATATTTTTTTCAGCCAGGTGCATGTTGCCGATATATAGCATCCCCAGCAGCACCAGGAACAGCACGAAGGGCAAAGCACTCGTTGCTTTCTCCGAATTGACGTTCTTTTTGAAAAGCTGCCACAGCGCACTCTCGGTAAGCTCCTTCGCAGGCTGCTTCTCCTCAACGATCAGCTCCTTTTCAGCAGCTTCCTCATCGTGAACTTCCGTGCGTAAACGATTGGTCATTTCTTTACAGCTATCCTTAGTTTCGCGCTGCGCGCCCTGTTATTCTTTTTTATCTCATCCTCCGATGCGGCTATCGCACCGCGGCTCACTGCGTCGAAAGGTTTTTGATCATTACCATAAATGTCTTTTTCCAGCTCACCGCTAAATTTTCCCTTGGCGATGAAATTCTTCACCAGCCTGTCCTCCAGCGAGTGGTATGACATCACGACCAGTCTGCCGCCGGTCACCAAAACCTCCGCCGACTGGATCAAAAAATCTTTGAGCGCCTCCAATTCCTGGTTCACCTCGATACGCAGCGCCTGGAAAACCTGCGCCAGGTACTTATTCTCTTTCCCACGTGGGATCAAACCGGAGATCACATTCTTCAGGTCGGCAACAGTATTGATCGTTGCGCTTAAGCGGGCGGTTACGATGGTTTTGGCCAATGATTTCGCGTTCTGTATCTCGCCATAAATACCGAAGATGCGGTGCAGATCAGCCTCACTATAACTATTAATCACCTCTTTGGCACTCAGCTTATCGGCGCGATTCATGCGCATGTCTAATTCAGCGTCAAAACGAATGGAAAAACCCCGTTCGGCCTGGTCAAACTGGTAGGAAGAAACGCCCAGGTCGGCCAGAATCCCATCAACCGGAATCGCATTATGCAAACGACAAAAATTCTTAAGGTAACGGAAATTCTGATCTATGAATTCGAACCGGTCATCATCAATAATATTTTGCTGCGCATCAGCATCCTGGTCGAAGGCCAGCAGGCGACCGTTTTTGCCGAGCCTGGCAAGGATAGCTTTAGAATGACCGCCGCCGCCAAAGGTAACATCGACATAGGTACCATCAGGCCGGATATTCAACCCCTCTAAACACTCCTTCAGCATCACCGGTGTATGGTAACTACTCATCGGCAGGCCTCCTTCCACCCATCACTTCCTCGGCGAGCCTTGCAAAATTTTCGGGCTCGTTATCCATCTGTGCATCGTAAGCATCCTGCGCCCAAACTTCTATTTTATTGAATTGGCAGGCCAGCACCACGTCGGTTTTGATACCGGCATATTCCATCAATGCTTTTGGGAAAAGCACACGCCCCGAGGCGTCAAGCGTCAACTCCGACGCGCCGCGGGTGAAATACCGGATAAATTCTCTTGTTTTCTTTTCGTAGGAGTTGAGTTTGCTCAGGTCATCGACGATCTTATCCCACTCCTTGCGGGTATAGATCACCAGGTGTTTCTCAAACCCCCGGTTGATCACAAGCCCTTCTTTTTCAACGTCAGGCAGCTGTTTTTTAAGCGCGCCGGGGATCATCAATCTATTCTTGACGTCCAGCTTACATTCAAATTCGCCTAAAAAATTAGCCATACGCTACACTGATGCAGTTTTGCAGAGTAAAAGTAAATTACTTTTTCCATTTTTCCCACAAATTCCCCTTTTTTCCCACTAAAAAGTTTTCAACACTATTTCGGCCTGTTTTTATCCCACTTTAATGAATTTTTGTGCGTTTGGCGCCGTCGTCATTCTAGATAAATTAATAGCTGTATATGCTTGGATTTCATTATTATCTATCTTAATTTTATCCTCAGTTAACATTACCTGTATGAAAAGATTCCTTATCGCTGCGATGTCACTGCTGATCGCTTTTTCAGCCTTAGCACAAACCACTCCAGAACCTACCGAAACCGTGCTGAATAATGCTTACGCCACAGCAGCCAAAGAGAACAAAAAAGTGATCCTGATCTTTCATGCGTCGTGGTGCAGCTGGTGCCATAAAATGGAGGCATCTATCAATGATCCTTCATGCAACAAGTTCTTCAATGACAATTATGTAGTGGCTTACCTCGACGTGCAGGAAAATGCCGGTAAGCAATCCCTGGAGAACCCGGGCGGCAATGAATTGCTGGCCAAATATAATGCCGATAAAGCCGGTTTACCTTTCTGGCTTATATTGGATGCCAGGGGCAATACACTGGCCAATTCGTTAATGAAAGCCGATGGCTCAACCTCCACCGCAGCTACAGACAATGTCGGCTGCCCGGCCACAGAAAAGGAAGTGGATTACTTTGTAAAACTCTTAAAGTCAACGTCCAAACTTAGTGACGGCGAACTGGCGATCATCAAAACACGTTTCCGTAAAAATGAGGTCACGAAAGCGACGGCAGGCACGAATTGAGCTATTGGTAAAGGCTAAGCGCCGCCAGCAACACCTCAATAATTGTATCGAGCGGAATATCTGAATTCGGGTCGATGAATAGAATTTTCATCCTGGCCCTTGATCCCTGGATCAACAAAGGATGACTTATCTTTCGGCCTTCCACTATTCCAATATGTGGCTGACCGTTATCCTTGCCGGTCCACAGGTAGCAGAACATTTTTCCATCATAGCAATAGAATGGCATGTGGTACTTCCAGGCTTCGGTGATATTTTGATCAAAGCCAAGAATATGATCGCGCAAAAACAGCAGGCAGCTCTTAACAGGTTCGGCTTTTTGAAAGAAATAATTATCGATATCCCTCATCGGCGATTATTCTTTTGGCGGGTAATTCTTATAACCGATAGTCTTGCGCGGTTTTTCTTGCTTTTCAAGGAACTTGTTGAGATAGGCAAACAGCGTTTCAATTTTTTGATCCTGTTTGACCAATTTTCTTTCAACTTGTTCAACGAGCAGCAGGACATCTTTGTGAGTGATCAGCAACTCGCGTATCCGGGTGTAGATACGCATGATCTGAATATTGACCTGGATAGCTTGCTTGCTATTTAAGACGCTTGACAACATCAACACGCCATGCTCTGTAAAAGCATAAGGAAGCGACCTACGACCTCCCCAACTTGAGGTCGCAAATTGCGACTTCAAGTTTGCGAACTCCTCGTCTGTCAGCCTGAACATAAAGTCATTAGGAAAGCGGTCAGCATTTCGGGCGACTTGTTCGTTCAACCGTTTTGTTTCTATACCATACAATTGCGCCAGGTCTTCATCGAGCATTACTTTCTGATCCCGGATCTGGTATATTTTATCGATGACGACCTCATCGGGTATAAAAACGGATTTCAACTGTTTAGGCATTCTCAAAGATATTATTTAGAATGAGAAAACTTGAAGTCGCAAATTGCGACTTCAAGTTTTAATAGGTTATGATGATCACCAGATCGTTTTTTCCCACCTGCTTCAACCCGTGTGAACTCCCCGGTCTTGTCAATACCGCATCACCTGCTTTTACCGGGAAACTTTTGCCGTTCATCTGCATTTCGCCCGTGCCGCTGATGATATAATAGACCTCATCCTCCTTTTGCAAATGATAACCTATCGCCGAACCGGGATGCAACACCCGTTTGCGAAAAGTCATCTTCAAACTATCCGCTTTGGCAAAAAAGCTATAGCCGACCGTACTACCGCCGCCGTTATGCGTACCGGGTTCGTTTTTAGCGATATCCTTTTCGTGCTCGAGGATGTAGGGTTGTTTGGATTGGGAAAAGGTAGCAATTGAAAATAAGCAAAATGCCGCAGCAAGAAATGTTCTCATGGCAATGGTTTATAAACAAAAATAGCGATGGGTTTGAAAGCCATCGCTATTCTATCAAGTTGTGATTTCTTAATATAGGATAAATATTCCCTTCGGTAAGTTCCACTTCTTTCAATATAGAGATAACCTTATCGACATCTTTTTCTTCCACAGCTTTATCAAACTCATCCATTAACCCACTAACAAACAGTCTTTCATTGACCGTCATACCTCTGTACTTGTCGTCCATAAAAATTGTTTATTCCATCACCCTCACCTTCAAATAGCTTGGATGGTCCTTGGAAGTATAAACCTTATGCGTTTCCTTTTTGAAGTCGGTGTCCTTCGCCTTCATGATATCCTCAAACTGCTGCGGGTTGCGGTCGATAAGCGGAAAGCAAGTGCTTTGCACCTGCACCATAATGCGGTGGCCTTTTTTAAAGGTATGCAGGATATCCTGCAGCTCGAAGTTCACTGGTGTTACCTGACCGGGAA
>JAFDZL010000499.1 GCA_018266935.1 Bacteroidota bacterium
ACGAAGAAAATCCTCGTCCATCGCCATCGCTTCTTCATCACCGCGGCCGGCTAAGATCAATTGCTCCTCAAAACGCGCACGCTGATCGATAGGGTCATTCAGTTCCGAATAGGCATTGGCTATTTCTTTCCCGTTTACGAATAGTTCAAAACGTTCAACCAGGCCTTCTTTGCTGCGATGCTTTTTGGCCAGGGGTGTCATTTCGATAGGGTAGTCGGTAATGTAAGTCGGCTGAATTAAGTTAGCCTCAACTTTGGCGCTGAAGATCTCGTCGATCAAACGGCCCTTACCCATAGTTGCGTCGGTCTCAATGCCCAATTCTTTGCAGGTTTGCAGCAAACCTGGCTCATCCATTGCTGAGACATCGATGCCGGTATATTTCTGTATCGAATCATACATCGAAAGCCTTTCATACGGACCCGCAAAATTGATCTCGTTATTCCCAACCTGTACCGACGAAACGCCATTGTGCACCGCACGGACAACATACTCCAGGCAGGTTTCCACCATCTCCATCATCCAGATATAGTCCTTATAGGCAATGTATATTTCTACCGAGGTAAATTCCGGGTTATGCGTCCGGTCCATGCCCTCGTTGCGGAACATCTTACCAAATTCATATACTCCGTCAAATCCCGCTACGATCAGTCTTTTCAGGTATAATTCATTGGCAATACGCAGGAAAAGCTCCATATCCAGCGTATTGTGGTGCGTTTTGAACGGACGCGCTGCCGCGCCGCCATGCACAGGCTGCAGTATAGGGGTTTCTACCTCCATCCATCCTTGCTGGTTAAAGTAATCGCGCATCGAGCTAATCACTTTAGAGCGATTCAGGAATATCTGTTTGAATTCCGGGTTAACGGTCAGGTCAACATAACGCTGGCGGTAACGTAGTTCGGGATCGGTAAAGCCATCGTGAATAGTGCCATCGTCTTCGCGTTTTACTACGGGCAGCGGTTTAACGGATTTTGACAGTAAGGTCAATTCTGTCACATGCACCGACAATTCCCCCGTCTGCGTAATAAAAGCATATCCCTTCACACCGATATAGTCGCCGATGTCGAGCAGTTTTTTGAATACAGTATTGTATAGTGTTTTATCTTCACCAGGGCAGATATCGTCGCGCTTGATATAAATCTGGATACGCCCGCTTGAATCCTGCAACTCGGCAAACGAAGCGCTGCCCATAATGCGGCGGCTCATGATGCGGCCGGCAAGGGTTACATTTTGATATTCCCCGGGTGCATTCGGGTTAAAATTATCTTTTATATCCTTCGCAAATGCAGTCACATCAAAAGCTTCAGCCGGGTATGGGTTAATGCCCAGTTCCCTTAGCTGTTGTAACGATTCGCGGCGGATGATCTCCTGTTCGGATAATGCAATACTCATAGTTGGTAATAAGGCTGCAAAAATAGGGATTTTTTAGATATGAGATGTGAGATTTGAGACGGGCAACCTGGTATTGACAGAAATGATATTCCGCCGGAAATCATCGACGGCAAATTTTTTAACTTTGCTATATGTATTCTCATTTTGTTGAAAGTGATATACCCAAATACAGCTTAAGCGAAACGTCCAGTGAATTGTATGAGCATTTCATGATTAAGCGATTGGACGGTGTTTATCGCCAGCATCCCGCCATTTTCCTGGAACCACACCGTAAAGATTACTATATGTTTGTTTTGGTTGAGCAGGGGAGCAGCCGGCATTGGGTGGATATGGTGCCTTACGTTTTGAAACCGGATACATTTTACTTTTCAGTGCCACCGCAGGTTCATGTGAAAGAACAAGCACAGCCGTTGACGGGTATTATGCTTTGCTTTACTGATGATTTTCTAGCCATCGACGAAGATCAATCGCTGCTTCAATTGCCAATTATCAGGAACCCGTATAATGGTCATGAACTCGTGACTAACGCTGAAAGCCTGCGATTTATAAGCGATATTATGAACAAAATGCTTGCCGAAGATGAACAGCAAGCTGATTGGCGCCACGGTATGCTGATGGCGTACCTGAGAGTTCTACTGATCTATCTAAGTCGTTTGTACGTGGACCAATATTCAAACCCTCAAACTCAAAGAGACCGGGCGCTGCTTCACAGGTTCAGGGAGTTTATCGGCGAGAACTACGACAAAATACATGACGTGGCCGCTTATGCGAACTTGCTTAATATCACTCCTGGTTATTTAAACGAAATTGTTAAGCTTCAGAGCGGTAAAACCGCCATCGGGCATATTCACGAGCGCCTGCTACTTGAAGCAAAGCGGCTCCTTTTCCATTCCGATAACTCGATAAAAGAAATAGCGTTTAGCCTTGGCTTTGAGGACGCGTCGTATTTTAACCGTTTCTTCAAAAGGATGGATGGTCAAACACCTTTGTTGTATCGCGTCAGCTCCCGCGAAATGTACCAGTGATACCTGTTTTTATCCTATTCTGATTTTTTGCCCGCCGGTATTTTTGTGCAAAACAATAACAAGAAACAAAATGACTGATTTGGAAAGGCAAAACAAGGAAATTGTACTGCGGTTTAACAGGGAGGCACTTGAACAAGGCAAAATCGATGTCGTCAACGAGATCATTGGAGAGGATTTCGTAAATCATACTATGCCCGGGTCGCCTAAGGGGCCGCAGGGGATAATCGATTTTATCACCAATGTACTGCATAAGGGGTTAAAAAATATTGTGGTTGACATCCACGACCAGGTTGTTGAGGGGGATAAAGTAGTAACCCGAAAGACCATTCGCGGTGTGCACACGGATGTGTTTATGGGCATAAAGCCTGGCGGTACAGAGGTTAGTGTTCAAATCATAGACATCGTCACGCTGAAAGATGGTAAATATACTGACCACTGGGGCTTGAGGGATATACAAGATGTAATTAATAAATCATCAAACTGAAATGCGGACGGTACTTATTACAGGCGCCAATAAAAGTATTGGTTTTGAAACAGTCCGTCAATTGTTGCAGACGGGCAGGTATTATGTTTACCTGGGCAGCAGAGATATGCGTAAAGGCGAAGAAGCAGTTGCTAAACTGCACGCCGAAGGGTTCGCCAACGTAGAGGCCCTTCTGATCGATGTGAGCGACCGGGCATCTATATTGCACGCAAGGAAAGAATTGGGAAACAAAATAAGGTCACTGGACGTGCTGATTAATAATGCCGGCATCAGGGGAAGCGTACCTCAACAGGCAACTGCTGTTGATATTGATGTTATCCGGGAAGTTTTTGAGACTAATTTTTTCGGGGTTATCGCAGTCACGCAGGCCTTCATTGATTTAATGAAGCGGTCGGAAGCACCCAGAATTGTAAATGTCACATCGGGTTTGGCGTCGCTGGCATTGCACAGTGACCCCAACTGGAAATATTACCACGTAAAGGGAGCGGCATACGGTCCATCTAAAAGCGCACTGAATGCCTACACGGTAGCACTTGCCTACGAATTAAGAGATACTAAATTCAAAGTGAACGCCGTCGATCCGGGTTACACGGCGACAGATTTTAATGAGCATCGTGGTACAGGCGCCATAGAAGATGCCGCCAGGCGATTGGTGAAATATGCCACAATTGGCGTGGACGGGCCAACAGGCCAATATTTCAGCGATGATAATAGCCCCGAAACAGGAATAAGCCCCTGGTAAGATTCGGTGTAGCCCAGGGAATCCATGGGATCCGGCAACATAGTGCGCAGACTTGACAACTTTTTAAAAGTTGTCAAATCTTTTTAGGTAAGTTTTAATCCGCCTCCGTCTCCTGCAGATACATTTCGTCAATATCCGCGGCATATTTCTTTTCGATCACCTTGCGTTTGGCCTTCATGGTAGGAGTGATCTCGCCTTCGTCCATGCTAAACGGTTTGCGTTTTACCTTAAAGTTCTTGATACGCTCAAACTTGGCCAGCTCGTTGGATAAACGTTTCACATCCTGACCTATCCATTCGGTGATCTCTTTGTCCTCTATAAATAGTTCCGGTTTTTCAAAAAAGGCTTCATCCAGGCTGAAGGCTTCCTGCAATGCTTCTTTGGAAGGAACGATAATAGCGGTGATATATTCTCGTTTATCGCCAATCAGGAATACCTGTTCAATACGCGGGCTTTTGAGGTAAGTATTCTCGACTGGTGTTGGGTAAACATTCTTTCCATACGCATTCACCAGCATGTTTTTAAGGCGGTCGGTTATTTGAAGGTTGCCCATGTAAAAACGGCCAATATCGCCCGTATGGAACCAACCATCGGGATCGATCACATTGGCAGTTTCTTCCGGTTTATTCCAGTAACCTTTCATCACGCAGTGTCCGCGTGTAATGATCTCACCCTCTTCCGACTGGAAATCGGGCTTGAAACTTTCATAGGTTTGTGTAGTGTAGATGTGTTTGGTATCGACGTTTTGTATAGCTACCTCAATGCCCGGGACAATACGGCCTACTGTACCGTAAATGATCCGGTCGTATTCTGTCACCGCCATTACAGGTGAAGTTTCAGTTAAACCAAAACCCTCTAATATCTTGATCCCCAGATCTCCAAAAAACTCCCCGATATTTCTTGGTAATGCGCCGCCGCCTGAGATCATAAACCTTAAGCGGCCACCTGTCCGTTCTTTTATTTTACTGAAGACCAGCTTCTCCGCTATCTTTTGTTGGTTGCGCAGCAATATGCCGGGTCTCTTACCGGCCTCCAATACCAGCCTGTATTTCTTGCCGATACCCAAAGCCCAAAGGAATATTTTGGCCTTAGTGCCGCCAGCTGATGTTCCATTCTTCATGGCCCGGTCGTGAATGCGCTCCAGCAAACGCGGCACACAGCACATAATTGTCGGCCTTACCTCGGCCATGTTTTTTGCCAATAGCTCAAGACTTTGCGCAAAAGCCATACGACAGCCGGCAGCCAAACAGATGTGATATGTTGCAGTACGTTCAAAAATATGCGATAAGGGCAGGAAGGATAGGAAAACATCATCAGTCCGGATTACAGGTATCTGTATCAATGCAACCCTCACATTCTCTACCAGGTTATGATGTGTGAGCATAACGCCTTTTGGCGTGCCCGTAGTGCCTGAAGTATAGATAAGACAGGACAGATCCGACGGCAAAATAGCCTCGCGTGCGGCGTTGATAACATGCCGGTACTGATCCACCATTTTGCTGCCTTCTTCTATAACATTTTTGAGGCAGGTGACCCCAGGATTCATATTGGTACCCCGGTCTGCATATTTAGCCAGATCGTCAAAAGCAAGGATGATCCTGATCAGGCTTGGACAGTTGTTAGCGACTTTGTAAACTTTTCTCAGCAAAAAAGGCGTTCCTACCAGGATCGTTTTGGCGCCCGAGTCGTTCAGGATATATTCTATCTCAGCTTCAGAAAGGGTGGGATAGATCGATGTATTTACCGCGCCGATCTGTTGTAGTGCCTGATCATAAAAAATATAGTCCGGCCCGTTATCAATGATCAGTGCCAAACGATCACCTTTTTTGATGCCGATCTCCAGGAACCACGCCGATATCGCGTCAGCTTTTTCTATGGTTTCCCGGTATGAAATGTCAACCCATTCATCACCAACCTTATGCGACATGAATGGGTGAGTATCAGGATGGTAAGTTGTAATGGTATGACGTATCAGGTCTGGGACAGTAAGATTCTCTATTTCAGGGCTCATAATTGGTGATTGCTCCGATAAATATAATAGGATTACACCGATTATGAAACAGGATTACACCGATTACCTAAAATGGTTACACCGATATCCCTGTTAGAACATCGGTGTAATCATCCCGATAGCTATCGGGACAAAATCCGTGCAATCGTAATATTAAACTGAAAAACTCTCGCCGCAGCCGCAGGTACGGCTTGCGTTAGGATTGTGGAAGTTAAAGCCTTTGCCGTTCAGCCCGTCGCTGAAATCCAGCTCGGTGCCGGCAAGGTACAGGAACGACTTCATATCCAGGGCCATGCGGATGCCCTTGTCTTCAAAGAATTGGTCGCCCTTCCTTTCTTCGTTATCAAAATCAAGGTTATAGGATAAGCCCGAACAGCCGCCGCCCTTCACCGAAACACGCAGAAAATAGGAGTTATCCAACCCCGCATTCTGCATCAGATTGTCCAGTTTACCTTTTGCCTTGTCTGTTATTGTTACCATTTTTTTGAGATTTGAGATATGAGATTTGAGATATGAGACAAGCCCAACTCAAATTCAAATCTTAATAAACCGCCAGATAGGAGTCTCACATCTCATATCTAACATCTCACATCTATTAATGATGTGTCTTTGCCGCTTCAATCGGCGCCATGCCGTTTTTTACGCGGTAATCGTTGATCGCTGCTTTGATCGCGTCCTCTGCCAGTACCGAGCAGTGGATCTTTACCGGCGGCAGCGACAATTCCTCAACAATATCCATGTTGTCTATCTTCATAGCATCGTCTATCGATTTGCCTTTGAGCCACTCGGTAGCCAGTGAAGAAGAAGCAATTGCCGAACCACAGCCGAAAGTTTTGAACTTGGCGTCGGTTATCATGTTGTTGTCATCAACCTGTATCTGCAGGCGCATCACGTCGCCGCACTCAGGCGCACCCACCAAACCGGTACCCACTTTTGCGTTGCTTTTGTCCAAAGTGCCCACATTGCGGGGGTTGGTGTAGTGATCGATCACTTTATCTGAATAAGCCATAGCTTTATGTTTTAAATGCTAAATTCTAAATTCTAAATCCGAAATTGAACATCCGAAATTCGAAATCCATTAATGTTCCGCCCACTCGATCTTGCTCAGGTCGAGGCCTTCTTTGAACATTTCCCACAGCGGGGAAAGTTCACGGAGATGGTTAACTGCTTTTTTTGTTATGTCAATGGCATAATCGACTTCTTCCTCGGTAGTAAACCTGCCCAAACCATAACGTATCGAAGAGTGTGCCAGGTCGTCTGACAAGCCTAAACTTTTCAATACATAAGATGGTTCAAGCGATGCCGAGGTACAAGCCGAACCTGAAGACACTGCCAAATCCTTCATGGCCATCATCAAGCCTTCGCCTTCTACATATTTGAACGAAATATTGGCCACATGCGGCAAACGGTGTTCCTGGTTGCCGTTCACGTAGCTTTCTTCGAGTTCAAGTAACGAGGTCTGCAGCTTATCGCGCAGGGCAGAAAGGCGTTTTGCCTCGCTCTCCATTTCCTGCATGCACAATTCGCAAGCTTTGCCGAAACCTACTATACCCGGAACATTCAGCGTACCCGAACGCATACCGCGCTCGTGACCACCGCCGTCCATTTGGGCAGTAACTTTAACCCTCGGGCCTTTGCGGCGCACATATAAGGCGCCTACACCTTTCGGGCCGTATATTTTATGTGCCGAGCATGCCAGCAGGTCGATACCGTCCGCATTTACATCAACCGGTATTTTACCAACGGCCTGGGTAGCGTCGGTCATGAACAATGCGCCGTGTTTATGGGCGATCGCTGCAATTTCTTTAACAGGCTGGATCACGCCGATCTCGTTGTTGCCATACATGATCGAAACCAGGATAGTTTCAGGCGTCATTGTAGCTTCCAGTTCAGCCAGGTCGATCAGGCCGTCTTCTTTAACCGGCAGATACGTAACCCTTGCGCCCAGTTTTTCCAGGTGTTTGCAGGTGTCCAGTACCGCCTTATGCTCGGTAACCGCCGTAATAATGTGGTTACCTTTATCCTTATACATCTCGAAAACGCCCTTGATGGCCAGGTTATCGGCCTCGGTAGCGCCTGAAGTGAAAATAATTTCCTTCTCGCTCGCACCGATCAGCTTAGCTACCTGTTCGCGGGCATAATCCACGGCCTCTTCAGCTATCCAGCCGAAAGGATGGTTACGGCTCGCCGCATTCCCGAATTTCTGTGTAAAATAAGGGATCATTGCTTCGAGCACCCGCGGGTCCATTGGGGTGGTAGCATTATTATCCAGGTATATCGGGAGATTCATTTTGTTCTATTATTTAACAATGCAAAGATATGCAAAGTTTTTATTTATAATCAATCCAAACAAGGTCAAATAATCAGGTAAACGTAATTATTTACCATATTTGAGTATGAACAAGATCGAGCATATCGGCATTGCCGTTAAGGATATCGAAGTCGCGGGCAAGATTTATGAGGTATTATTAAATACACAGGTCTATAAGGTTGAGGATGTTGAATCAGAGGGTGTTAAAACCGCATTTTTGCAGTCCGGGCCGAACAAGATCGAACTGCTTGAAGCGACATCGACCGATAGCCCCATCAGTAAATTCATCGAAAAAAGGGGTGAAGGCATCCATCATATCGCTTTCGATGTTCAGGATATAGAAGCTGAAATGGAACGGCTTAAAAAGGAGGGCTTCGTGCTGCTAAATGATAAGCCCAAAGCAGGCGCTGATAATAAACTGGTATGCTTTGTTCATCCAAAAAGTGCCAATGGCGTACTGATTGAGCTTTGCCAGGATATGACCGATACTAATTAGTAGTGCTGCCTTCCCTTATATAACCATTCCCAAAATCAGCAATAAATAAGTTGCCTACAACACTATCGAACGTAATTCCGTTTGGTGAGCGGATAGAATATATAATTCCGCTTCTGGGCGTGTAAGGTATTTCAAATGCCGGAAAACCATTCACATTAGTAGGCGTTGTAGCCTGCGCATCAGGTGTTATCTTACGCACATCCCAACTTAACCCATCGGGCACGTA
>JAFDZL010000500.1 GCA_018266935.1 Bacteroidota bacterium
CTACAGCCAGTTACATTAATTTGAACAAATTCAACCCACCAAACATCTACGGTGAAAGCGGAGGCTCTGGTAATATTGGCGTCGGTTACATGACCGTATATAACTTGCCGGCTGACTATAAGCCTATTGAAAGAGGCCTGACCACACTACCCGACGGATCACGGAACCCGATACTGTCGCAGTCGCCGTTTGAGTACGGACAGCAATATTACTGGTGGAACACCTTTAATGATATTACAACGCTCACGCAAAATCAATTTGTAGGGTCCATTTCGCTGAATGCCGAAATCACGCCCTGGTTAAAAGCTGTCGGCAACGTGGGTTTGGATTACTACACCAACGAATATATAACTAAGGATTATCCCTGGGACGCGGCAGGCTTGAACGGAACCTATGGATACGACCTGGCCCGAAACTCGACCAATAACCTCGACGGCCGCCTGGTTTTTCACAAAGATAAACTGTTGCCCGACATCAACGCCAGTTTATCAGTAGGTGCCCGGCATTATTACCGAAATATGTATGATATCGCTCAGAATAATCCGGGGCCGTTTAACTACCCATTCTTATTTAACCTGAGCAATTATAATGGCAACAACCCAACTGCGCTTAATGCTACAGAGAACAGATATGTACAGGAAATAAACACCGTATATGGCTTACTTAACCTTTCATATAAAAATTACCTGTTTTTAGACCTGGCCGGAACCAATGACTGGTCATCGACACTTCGGCCTACAAAATGGAGCTATTTTTATCCTTCGGCAAGTTTGAGTTTCGTATTCACCGACGCGTTCGACATGAGTTCGGTAAAAAGCTGGCTGACCTACGGAAAATTACGTATCAGCGAAGCTGAAAGTGCCAATGCCTATCTGCCCTATCAAAACGGACTTACGTACCGGCCTACGACAACAACAGGTTTCACAACCGGTTTAAATTTACCAGGCACGTTCCCTACCAATATACAGCCCCAGCGTTCCAGGTCGTTTGAAGTCGGACCAGACCTGGGCTTTTTCAACGACCGTTTAGAGGTGAATTTCACTTACTATGACACTTATTCAGACAACCAGGAAATAACCATTCCTGTTGCCGCTTCATCCGGTGTCGGCAGCGTTTTAATTAACTCTGGTGCGTTGCGTAACAGGGGTATCGAATTAACCGTGCACGGAAAAGTGATCAACTCGAGCAACTTTAGCTGGGATGTGACCGTGAATGCGGCACACAATCAAAATAAGGTGGTGGCGCTGGAACCAGGCATCAATTCCCTGCAATTGGGCTCGTGGTTTGGTGGTGATGGCGTATTGATGAAGGTCGATGTCGGCCAAAATTACGGCAGCATTTATGGGCTTGACTATAAATATGCCCCTAACGGCCAAAAAATAGTTAACCTGATATACGCTGATGGCACAAACACCGGAAACGGCCCGGTACTTGGCGCACAATACGCAACCTCAGACAATATGGTTAAGATCGGCGATGCCACGCCAAAACTTACGGGCGGCATTTCGCAGAATTTCCGTTACAAAAACTTTAGCCTGTATGTTTTAACCGATTTTAAAATTGGGGGCCAGATATGGTCGGGCGACTACGCCACCATCATGGGCCAGGGTATGGCGCCTGAAACCGTATGGGAAAGAGACGGGCACGGTTTGCCTTATACCTATCCCGATGGTACCAAAGCTAATGTCGGCGTAATTTTACCCGGAGTCGTTCAGGGATCTACACCCGGCACCTACGTTCCAAACACCAATGTGGTAAATGCATGGTGGAAATATGCCGGTAACTATCAATCATGGGATAACGATCCGATAGTACGTACCAATTCCATATTCAACGATTCATGGGGCAAATTACGCGAGGTATCCATTACTTATAACCTGCCAAAAGAAGTTGTAGAGAGAACCAAAATCTTCCAGAGCTTATCGTTTTCGTTAATAGGCCGCGATTTGTTCTACCTGTTCACCACTTTGCCTGACAGGATCAACCCTGAAAGTATTGTCGGTACCGGCAACGTCCAGGGCATACAGTTTGGTGGTTTACCCGGTGTACGTTCATACGGTTTCTCGGTTAAAGCGGGATTTTAATAGGATTATTAAAATTTAAATGGAAAGTTATGTTTAAGTATCATCATATAAAACAACGGACAGCCATATTAACCACAATGGTATTCGTTACTGTAATTCTTGCGTCGTGTACCAGGAATTTTCAAAAAGAAAATGCTCCTTACAGCGGCCCCGCATCGGCCACCCTGCAACAGCTTTACACGGGTATCGGAGCTAATATCGATCGTGCGGCTGACATTGGTGACTGGTCTGAAGCAAGATGGCTGTACCCGATTACCCAGTTGGGCGCAGTATATGCCGCATCGGATTTCACCTTTGTGGAGAGCCAAAACTGGGGCCTGTTTTACGCTAATTTACCTGCTATGGATCAAATGCTTACCACCATGACGAGCAGTCCTGATTCGGCAACATATACTAATGCCATAGCGATGGTGAAAGTGCTCAGGGCATACCAGGCGCTTGAACTATCCAATTTATATGGCGACATGCCATATTCAAAAGCAGGAAAAGCATTTTCGGGATCCACGACCGACCTCAAAGTGCCTTACGACAAGCAGCAGGATATATATAAATCCTGCTTAAATGACCTGACCTGGGCGGTAAATCACTTCAATACCAATAGCAACCAGTATTCGTTCGGGAATGAATTTTTGATAGGCGGTAATATTAGTAAATGGACAGCTTTTGCCAATTCACTGCGCCTGCGTTATGCGCTTACTATTTATGATAAAGACAATACAGATGCCGCGCCGATCATTGCCGATGCAATAAACAAGCCTTTATTGACAGATGCCGTTGCAGATGTGGTCGGCCTGTCTCAAACAAATATTCCCGGCATATCTTTCGATATAGACGGAGCGGGAAGAGGCTTCTTCTTCCACCAGGAAAGCCGCGCAAGAATGGGCAGTACCCTGTGGAATTTATTTAGCAATAATAACAATACTGATGGCAGCGGAATATTTGACCTGCGGTGCAACATATTTTTTGAACCGAACGGAGCGGGTGAATGGGTGCCTTATCCGCAAAACCCGGCTACGCCGATATCAGACGGCGGCGACCCGTATAATACCGAAAGAGACGCTGATAATAAAGGATGGGCGGCCCATAAAGCCGGCAACCTCTATTCGGATTACAATTATTATTGGGGCAGGGACGGCATTATCGGCGGATCGACCGGCGCATGCCCTGAGATCTTCATTACACCCGCCGAGGTGCATTTTTTGAAAGCTGAAGTTTATGCGCGAGGCATCGCGGGCGTCGCTCAAAATATGACCACCGCGCAAACAGAATATGAAGCAGGCGTTACTGCGTCGCTCACCTTCTGGAAAAGCATGGCGTTTAATTCCTCGATATGGGTAGTAAATAAGCCTGCTTCGGCAACACCGACCAATGCTGAGATAAGCGCTGTGCTAACCAATCCAAAAGTTGCTTTTAACGGCGCAAATGCGGTTAGCCTGATCTACGCCCAGGAATGGATCGACCTTTTCCGCCAGCCGTGGGTAGCCTGGACGCTAATGAGAAGAACCGGTAATGCTACGCCGCAGGACGCGAACAACCCGGCAGGTTACACCCAAAACTACGGCAGCCTGCAACGCTATCAGTACCCGGCTGATGAACAGCAGTTAAATAACGCCAATTGGCAAGCCGCTACGGGCGGTAGCGATCTTACCGGCACCAAGATTTGGATAGCGAAATAATCGAATAAAGCGATATTCCCTCTGTATCGCTAAAGATCTCCTTGGAGAGGGTTAGATTTAGTTGAACGTTGAGTTGGGTAAAGGGGAAGCAAAAACGGCTTCCCCTCCTGCTCACGTTTTTGTTTGGTGCTGTCACAAAAAATAAAAGTCTCCCCAAAACTCGCTCGAATACAGGATTGGGGCTGTGGAACGGCTTTATTCTTTCCTTAAACTCTGCGCCAAAGCAAAAGCCGGGAACAAGTTTCTCAAGACCAAAGAAACACTAAGCCCGTTTTCAGACCCCAATATTGATGACCTGGTGCTAAGATTTGCAGTAAACTGTATAAAAATGGTAAATAGTGGTTTTTTGGCGCACAAGGCAGCGCTTTTTCCGCAGAACCTTAGAATATACAAGTGACTGCAAAGCAGCTATTTACATTTTTTGCGTTCACGAAATGGGCTGAGTTTCCCAAAATTCGGGACTTAGTGTAAACTGCAAAAATCTAATTTTCAGTGCAATAAATGGTCAGAAATGGTCGAAACACGCAGGAACGTGAACATACTTGATCAGTATAAGAAATCTCCCGTTCAGCAGGCTTTAGTTTCGTTATTCAATAAAAAGCCCCGTTGGGGGCAATCAATTGATTTGCGGAGAGGGAGGGATTCGAACCCTCGATACACTTTTGATGTATACACACTTTCCAGGCGTGCTCTTTCGACCACTCAGACACCTCTCCGGAAAATTGGATTGCAAATGTATAAAAAATAAACGGCCTTTGAGGTCAACAAAACCACTTTATGCAGCGGGTTTGATTTTGGCAATAAAATAAAAAGGCCTGTTTTCAACAGACCCTTTTATTTTATTTTCGTTGTTCCGGTGTTAACCGGCGCGGCGGCTTTAGCATCACCCTTGCCTTACCGGGAGCCGGAGCCGGGGCCGGGGTTTTGGGCGGGTTCTCTGAATGATGCTCGTGGGTATCCTGGAGCATTTTAGTAGCGTCCGTACGCGTGTGGCCCGGAGGCGCAAGCACAAGGTTTGATTTTGACAGCGCCGACCAAAGCGTTTGGCATTGAAATGCGGCTGTTCCGCCGCCGCGTTTCCGCTGCGAGATCATCCGGTTGATATCGCCGACACATATCCACGGCAGATGCAGCGTAATGCCCCACTTGGCGTGGTCGTGCGATTCGGGCCAGGCCAGGTGCAAACCCAACGGGCCTAAGTTGATATATTTGATATCGAATGTTTTGTGAATGCCGTCGCTGTCGGCAACAGGGGCTACCGGGCCGCGTATCCAGGTCTCATCGTCCATGTCATCTTTGAGCGTTGGTCCCACCAGGTCGTTCCAGAAATCCTGGTTCCATTCGCGATTTTTGGCTATCACACTGAATGGCATTCCGCCAAGTGTTTTAAGGTCAATGGTACTGTCGCCGGCTTCCGGGCTAAACTCTTTTGCATTCGCCAATTTATAAATCGGATCGTCGTCAGGAAGGTCGGCGGTGTTTGGAAAAAATATCTGCGGTTCCTGGTAGCTTATCATTTGCGTGGCGAGCCGTCTGGCCGTATCCAGGCTGATGGTAAGACATAAGTAAGTTTGCCCGTACATTGGCGTAGGGTCTGTCGTCGCCTTCGGATCCACAAATTTCGGCCAGGAATGCAGCAGCCAATATGCTGTTTTTGAAGCTGTGTCAAAGGCCAATACGCCCTTGGTGTGTCCTTTGGTACCATCATCTTTAAGACCAACATCGGCGGGCATCTCGTCGTTATACAGGAGCCACCCGGCCGTGCCATCGGGCGCCGCGGGATAGCCACCGAATACTGAGTGCAGTGTGAGGTTTAATGCCCCCTTGTCGCTGTTTAGGACGAATTTCGACTCGCCCATTGTTCTTTTTGTCACATCAGGACTAGCGTCAATTTTTGAGTCGTAATAAACATACTCGTAGCCGGTCGCTCCATCGGTGCCCGGTCCGGGGCTGAGTTTGGGTACCTTGTAGATAAACCACCAATCGACGGTGTTGCCTTGTTCATCAAGTGCTGAAATGTTCATGTTTTTAGGGATTAAGGTTTGACGATAATTTTGTTGATTATCAAACAGTTTAAAAAATTGTTAAGGTATTTTTAAGTTAGATGTCCATATCGGCGGTAAGGTATTTCGCCAGCTATTTCGATTAAAATTAGATAGTATCCACGCCCTCATCAACCGTGTTTTCACCCTTTTTTAAGGGTGTTATCACCCATTTCTCCACAGAAGTTCATAATAAAAAGCGCCCGGACCTTTCGGCACCGGACGCTCCATCAAATCAACACTCACTTCTTATTATCACTTATCCTCTTACACGGCCGTTATGTTTATCGCGGTAGATGTTGCGACTCATACGGTTTTGCTCGTGGCGCAGGTTTCTGCGTTCGGCCGGGCTGACCCTGCCATCGGCTTTAGCCATGCGTTTATCTCTTTGTATGTCACGTTCACCGCGGCGAAGCGAATGAGCCTCGTGGCGGGTCAGCTCGCCGCTGCGCACGCCCTGGTTAATGCGGTGTTCCTGCCTTACCTGCCTGTGGTTGATCACCGGGGTATGGGTTTGTGCGCTGGCTATTGAGGTGATGGCTAAAGCTGCGGCCAGTACGCCTCCGAATATTGTAATTTTCATTTTGTTCTGTATTAGTAGTTATTTATAGCATAGATTGATTTTTGAGCGAATGGTTTAATTTGACGTCCGGAAGTCCGCTAAAGTCCGAAAGATTATTTCCGGTAATTCTCTTTCGGACTTCCCGACTTATGCGGACTTTCGGACTAATTCGCTTATGTTTGTGCGAATGGTCAAATTAAACCCGAGCGAACCATCCCAATGCTGAGCATCAACGAGATCAAGAAACCCATTGCTGCCGAAATTGATGCTTTTGAGGAAAGGTTCAAGACTTCGATGCAGAGCTCGGTGCCCCTGCTCGACCGAATCACCCACTACATCGTTAAGCGCAAGGGCAAACAGATACGCCCGATGTTCGTTTTCTTTTCAGCGAGTATTTGCGGAGGGATCAATGACTCGACCCATCGGGGTGCGGCGCTGGTAGAGCTATTGCATACGGCGACTTTAGTACACGACGACGTAGTTGACAATTCGTACCAGCGTCGCGGTTTTTTCTCAATCAATGCTTTGTGGAAGAACAAGATCGCCGTATTGGTCGGCGACTTTTTGTTGTCGAAGGGATTGCTCCTTTCGCTGGAGAATAGTGACTTTAAATTGCTGCGCATTGTATCGGAGGCTATAAAACAAATGAGCGAGGGCGAATTGCTGCAGGTGGAAAAAGTGCGGCGTATGGATGTGGACGAGCCTATTTATTACGAGGTGATCCGTCAGAAAACGGCCTCGCTGATTGCATCGTGCTGTGCGTGCGGCGCTGCCTCGGCCGGAGCCGATGATGAAACCGTGGAAAAAATGAAGCTTTTCGGCGAGAAGATTGGTATCGCCTTCCAGATTAAGGACGATATGTTTGATTTTGGCACCGATGACGTGGGTAAACCGCTTGGTATAGATATTAAGGAAAAAAAGGTGACGTTACCGTTGATCTATTCACTAAAACACGCATCGCCTTCCGATAGAAAAAGGATCATCAACCTGGTGAAGAATCATAATGACGATCCAAAAAAGATCGGTGAAGTGATCCGCTTTGTGAATGAGACCGGCGGATTGCAGTACGCCGAAACCCAAATGAAACGTTACCAGGACGATGCCTTTGCGATACTGAACACTTTCCCCGACAGTGATTCCCGCCGCGGCCTGGAACAATTAGTGCGCTTTACTACCGAAAGGAACAAATGATACCCAACGAGCTGATCTTTATAATTGGTTTTGTCTTGTTCATCTGCCTCATGCTGGCACTCGACCTGGGTCTGTTCGCCAAATCGGGTAAACCGGTAAGCATGGGCCAGGCTGCTATCATGAGCGGCGTATGGGTGTCGCTGGCGCTGCTATTTTATTATTTCATTTACCGATATGGGCACCTGCTGCATCATATCGACAATTTCAAGGCGCTGCAGGAAATTAACGTCAAAAACTTCCACCACCTGCAACTGAACCCTAACGATTTTGCCGCCAGCCTGGACATGTACCGACAGAACCTCTCGCTCGAATTTATCACCGGTTATGTTGTGGAATATGCCCTATCGGTAGATAACATATTCGTTATGGTATTGATCTTCACCGCTTTTTCGGTCGAACCGAGATACTATCACAAAGTATTGATCTGGGGTATTCTTGGCGCAATTGTGATGCGCTTTCTGTTCATTTTCGTTGGCTCGGAACTTATCGGCAAATTCCATTGGGTACTGTATATTTTTGGCGCCTTCCTGGTCTATACAGGCATCGCAATGTTCCTCCAGCGTAACCAGGAAAAAAAGATCGACCCTGAAAACCACGGCGTCGTGAAATTCGCCTCAAAATACTTTGCGGTGCACCCGCATTTTTCCGGCGGAAAATTTTTTGTAAAGATCGATGGCCGCAAGCTCCTAACGCCGCTCTTCCTGGTGCTCATGATCATCGAGGTTACAGACTTGCTATTCGCGGTCGATTCCATACCCGCAATTTTCTCTGTCACTAAGGACCCGTATATTGTATTCTTTTCCAACATTTTTGCCATTCTCGGTCTTCGGTCGATGTTCTTCCTGCTGGTGAACATCATCGAAAAGTTCCGGTTCCTGAAAATCGGATTATCGTTATTACTTTCCTTCATTGGGCTGAAAATGCTGGCGGGTGATTATGCAACGGAGACGGGCCTCACAACAGGCATTTCGCTGGTCATCATACTCAGCATACTCTTTGTCAGCATTATTGCATCCTTGCTTTTCCCTGACAAGAGTCGGCAAAAAGGATAAGTACCTTTAATTTATTATGGAAAACAATAATAAGCCTGTTCCCACGCTATTCGAATGGGCCGGCGGTATGCCTGCGTTCGAAAAGCTTTTCGATAAATTCTACGATAAAGTATTAGCCGACCCGCTGCTCGAGCCCGTCTTCAGGCACATGTCGCCGCAGCACAGATTACATGTGGCCCATTTTGTAGCCGAAGTTATGGGCGGCCCTGGCCTTTACAGCGAATCCGAAGGCAGCCATTTTAAAATGATACAAAAGCACCTGAGCAGGCACCTGACCCATGAGCACCGGAAACGCTGGATCGAATTATTACTGCAAACGGCCGATGAACTGACGCTACCCGACGATCCCGAATTTCGTTCGGCGTTCGTGGCGTATTTGGAATGGGGCACCCGGTTGGCTGTCATCAACTCAAACCTCGACGAGGCAAACGAAAGCCCGGACGCGCCGATGCCAAAATGGGGCTGGGGCGTTCCCGGCGGCCCTTATGTGGGCTGATCGACTTTATCTTTCGGACTTCCGGACTTATGCGGACTTTCGGACTCAAAACACTAACTTCGCTACATGCAATGGTCGGTATTCAGCAATTTTAAGGTCACTCCTTTCTCGATACTGGATATCGTACTGATCGCCATTATCATCTACCAGCTTTACAACCTCATCCGGGGAACGATCGCGGCCAACATTTTTATCGGCCTGGCGCTTATTTATGTGCTTTACTTTATTGTGCCCGAATCAAAGATGCCCCTGATGGCAGGCATTCTGAAAAAAGTAGCCGATGTGGGCATTATTGCAGTTATTGTTCTTTTTCAGCAGGAAATACGCCGGTTCCTGCTCCTGGTAGGCAAGAACGCTTCGCTACAGCGTAACAAGGCCTGGTGGCGCTATTTTTTTGGAAAGGCTGATAGCGAGCGGGACAATTACGCCCGTATAAAACCGATCATCGACGCTTGCAAGAGCCTGAAGCAGAGCAAAACCGGCGCGCTTATCGTATTTGTGAAATTTTACGACGAACAACTGTACCAGAACAGCTGCGAGTTCCTCGATTCGAAAATATCCAGGCGCCTGCTCGAAAGCATATTCCAGAAGAACAGCCCGCTGCACGATGGCGCCGTAGTAATCTCGGAAGGTAAGATCAAGGCGGCGAGCTGTATCCTGCCCTTAACCGATAAGACCGACCTCCCGCTGCAATTCGGCCTGCGTCACCGCGCGGGCATCGGTGTTACCGAGAATAATGAGGCCACGGCCATCATCATCTCCGAAGAAACCGGCGAATTATCCTACGCCAAGCAGGGCCGCGTGAAAATGAACATCGGCTTTGCCGAACTGGAAAAGCTGCTGAATAAGGATTTTTAAGGATTAACCGGCTTAAGCGGGTCAACAGGCTTTACCACCAAAACCGGCATATGATCGTCACTACTCATTTTTGCTATTGGCATCTTGTCGTCGCTGTGCACCTTTAATATCGGCATGCGGCTGGCAAAGGGCAATATTTTAATAGGCTGTATCGATGCAAGAAGCGGCGCGTTCTGCAAAGGCGGCAGGTTGAAATATTGCTTCATCAACGGGCTGTCGTTCGGCTTCAATTGTTTAAACAATTCCGGCGACTTGAGCAACGTACTGTCAAGTGGTTTTACAAGCGTCTGGGCCTTCAAAGCATAGCTTCCGGCAACCAATGGTACGATAAGGAGTATCTTTTTCATGATGCGGTTTTGCAATCACTAAGATAAACCATCCTTTTGTTAAAAAGTGTTATTTTTTGAGATTTGAATGTTAAAATTGCTTCTCAGGTCCTATCGCGCTTCCCTGCCTATTTTTTTGATCGCAAAAATATTTCTGACGAGCAGGATCAGCGTTATCCAAACCGCAAGAATAACACCGCCCGACATAAATATCAGCCAGATGGGAGCTTTGTCCCTTGTTCCGAATAACGTTCGCCTGTCAAAGGTGCTTACATATTTGAATTTGCCCCCCCATGGGACGGTCTTCTCTACGGAAAGATTTCCAAACTGATCATTGTCTTCAACCTTTGCAACTAACACGATATTTCCCTTTGAGTCGCCTGGGATACTGTCCCGTTTGAAATCGGCAGAGGCTTGTCCCGTTGAATCGGTAGTAAATGTCGGTGTTTCATTTACCGGCAGGTCGCCGCCTAAACGCCTTACGCCAATCTTCAAATCCACACCTTTAACCGGCACCCAGGAAGTATCTTTCAACTGCAGTACCGTCGCAGTTATTGATTTATCATTGGTACTGATAAGCATCCTTGCCGGGGCAATGGTCAGGTCGGCCTTTGTAGCTTCGAATTTATTGTTGCCGTCAAACACCGCTAAAAACGTGTGTGTCTTTGAACTTGCCCACTCCTGCTTTACCGAAGGCGGGATGAACGAGGCAGCTTCGCCTTTTTCATTGGTTACTACTTTTCCGATTGTAGTGCCTGCCGAGTCCTTGTCTAACAGTAATTTTACGGCTATCCCGCCAACCGGCTGAAAGCGGCCGTTAACCCTGGTCTTTGCATTTACTACCAGGTGTGGTATCGAGTTATTAGCGTTGAAATAATTGATCGCTATGTTGACACTGGCTTTCTGCGCACTTTGCGAAAAGCCGTTATAGCCTGATATGATCAAAACAAAGGATACTAATCCTGTGATTGTTTTATTTAACTGTTTCATGGTTATGGTCTATAGTTTCCTGGATTGGAATTATTGGAAATATCCTGCAAAGGAGTGTTATAACCAGCATGGTGCCGGCTAGTGAGGCCATCGCGATGGCCCATTCCTCCCAGCTTGGGAAATAATGGCGGTATGCAGACGGGACATCATGCATAGGCATAAAAGGGTGGAGCAAAGTTGGCGTAACGATCAAATACCGTTTAAACCACGCCCCTACTACCACCATAATACCTACAATGAACATTGGCAGCGGTCTGCGCCCCTGTTTGAATAACAGTATGATCACAGGCAGGATGATACCGGTCAATATGGCGAACCAGAACATCGGCGCAAATGATCCGGTGAACAGGTCGTTCAGGTAGCTGGCTTCCGACTCCTTCATTTTGAAAAAGGGCGTCAAAAACTCATTGATATTGAAATAAAGGTATAACAGGGATAAAAGTACCAGCACCCTTCCCATTTTGTCGAAATGTTCGGGGGTAATATATTTATCCATGCGGTACCATGTCCTGAAAATATACATGGCAACCACAACGCCGCCTGCACCCACCAAAAAGGCCCCCGCAATGAAGTAAGCACCAAAATTAGTGCTATCCCAGCCCGGGCGATAAGTGGTGGCGAACAGCCATGAGGTGACGGTGTGGATGGTAAATGCCACGGGTATAATAGCGATACAGAGCGCATTAATGGCTTTTTTGCTCAGCAAATACTGTTTGTGGTCGCCTTTCCAGAACGCGCCCAGCCAGCGATAAAACTTGTACAGGCGGGGGCTGTATTTTTCTTTAAACCGAAGCAATATTTTAATGTCGGGTAATAAAGGATAATACAGCAGCAATAAGCTGATGAAAAAGTACGTCGTGATCACGATCACGTCCCAAATGATGGGCGACTGGATACGGCCGTATAAAAAGAGGTTATAAAACCTTTCGGGGCTACCCATATCGACTATAATAATTATGGAAGCAAACATAATGGCGCCCACGGCTATCATCTCGGCTATCCTGGTTAAGGGTGTGCCCCACTTAACACCCAGCAGCCGGAACACAGCTGTAATAAGTGACCCAACCAGGCTGATCGCTACGAAGAATACGAAGTTTGAGATATAAATGCCCCATGATACATAGTCACGCATGTTGGTTACGATAAGACCATATCTGAGCTGGCGATAGTAGGCGTATGCTCCTACCAAGCAAATAGCTGTTAAAACGCCTATCCACACCTTTCCCCCGGTTTTGAATTTTCTTGGCAGCAGATCTTGTATAATTTGCTCGCCTTGTATTGAATTTTCCACGGTTATCTATTTTAAATTATGAATTCTGTGTTTTATCGTTTTCAAGTCCCGATTCGAAAGGGAAATTCCTGTTGGCCGGCGGCAGGTAATAGACGCTTGGCTTGGTGCCAAGGTCCTCCATTAAACGATATCCTGCTTTATCCCTTATCAACTCGCTGAACCTGAAAGTTTCAGCACCGTTGGTAACAGAATCTTCATTCATATCACCGAAAAAGAAAGTGCCGTTCGGGCAAGCTGAAACGCAATGCGGCAGCATCCCCATCCTGGTCATATCGGCACAGAAATCGCATTTGCCTACGGTACCCTTTTTTTGCGGGATACTGGTTTCAGCTGAATACGGCTGACTTTTTATCTCCGCGGGGATATCAGGTTCACCCCAGTTAAATACCCTGGTTGAATAAGGACAGGCGGCCATGCAAAAACGACACCCGATGCAGCGGTCGCTGTCTATCAGAACTATTCCGTCCTGCCTCTTGAATGTCGCGTCAACCGGGCATACCTTAACGCATGGCGGTTCGTCACAATGCATACAAGTCGTTGGTTCCCAGTAGGGCGCGGTGTGCTCTGCACCCTGCATCGGATCGACCTTTATCCAGTTATGGCCCGGATTCAGCTCATGTGCATGGTTGCACGCTTCTTGGCATTTTTTCAGGTTTTTGCACCTGGAGAGGTCGATGACCATGACAAATTTCTTACCCGGTATCCCGACCCGCGCCTCCTCGTTAGAAACGGGAGGCATATGAGGCACCGGTTTTAGAAATGCTTCGTCCACCTCTACTACTTCACCGTCAACTGACAGCAGTTTTACTGTTTTACCTGATGGCTTTGCGCCCTCCGCAGCTGCTGCCTCTTCAAAAGGGCTCTTCTTGGGGCTGCAACCCGCAACAAGCCCCGCTGCTGCCAGTCCCGCTAAGAGAAAGTCTCTCCTCGAATTATTTTCTGTTTCCATGTGATTAAAAATTGGAAAGGTTAAGTTTTACTTTTTGATCCAATGCTGTACGTCAGCGTTGGTTGCCTTTTTTCTTTGTGAGGTTACCAGCATTTCATCGATCTCAACGAGCCTGCCGTCCTCAGTCAGCATTTTTACTGATTTGCTTTTGCTCCTGGCTTTAGAAACTCTTTTGCCAAAAAAAGACAAGCCGGCAGACGAAGCAAGCGTGGTAAATACAGCGAAAATGCCCAGGCCCCGAACAAATTTTCGCCGCGAGGCGGAGTTTTCGGGGATTGTTTTTTCATTATTGTCCATAAACATTTGATCTTAAATACGGCATGAAGGTAGCATGACAATCCCACATAGGTCATGACCTGCAACAGCTAAACTCGTGACCTGCAACAACTAAAAATGTGACCAGGATCACTTGTCGAATATTTATAGATCTATCAGGAATGTTTAGTCAGGAATAGCCCTGTCCGGCGTAAGTACCTGGTCAGGGCAAGGAAACTTCCACTAATTGAATGTCATCTTTAAACAGCGGTTTTGGGCCGTTCAGTACAAACGCATGTTTTATGGAAAGGACCATTTCCCTTTTAGGGTTCTTGAGGTATTTCCTAAAGCGGACCAATACTTTATCGCCGCTACGTATTACATCCGGACTCTGCTTCGATCCGGCTATTTTTTCCAGGACCACCGTTTTTGACTTGCCGGATGGGCCGTGCCCGCTATCGACGAAATCAATCGAATCAGGTACTATTTTGACGGCAAAATCAGCCTGGCTGACAACGAGCAATTCAGCATAAAGGCTGTCACGTTCACAAAAGCTCGTCATCCAGATGTTTAAACCGGTAAGCGCAAGTTCGTGCTGGGCGACAAAAGCAAACGGCTGGCCGCCCGGCTTCAGCGCTTCAAGGTAATCGCCTTCTGTTTGACCAAAGGTCGTTCCCGTATTAAAGGCATAACCAATAACCGGCTTTCCATATTTGCTGAGATATGCCTTGTAATCGTTGTCGGGCAACCTCGTGTTTAAGTCAAGTGACTGCATTCGTGCATCGCTCTGCGTTTTAAAAAAAACCGAAACGGTGTATTCGTTTTTAAAGGGTCCCCGTTTGCCCGTCAGCTGGTATATTTTAGTGTCATTTACAGGTTTGAATTTAACGGTTATAAGTGTATCTTTTCGTGGCTGAAGGGTAACCGGTTGGATGTTGCCCGTCGTTGGAAAACACCTTAATCCCCCGGACGTGATCGCGGTAATTTCCCGCACCGATATCGGTTTCGAACCATAGTCGGCCAGTTTTATTTCGGCAAGCAGTTCGCCGTTTGCGATACTGCCGGAAAGGTGCATTTCAACTGAAAAAGACCCGGAACTTTCGTTTGCAAATATATAGTGCAGATCACCTTTAGCTTTTGCAGATTGAAGGTCTGAATTACAACCAAAAGAAAAGACGGGCATTGATACCATGAAAAATATCTTCAGGCTTTGTTTCCAACTAATTTGCATAAGACGAATTCTCACAATATGGGATATGAATTATTAAAAAAGGCTTGAACAACGTCAAGCCTTCTGTATGAAAGTTTGCTATTCCTATTTTTTTAGCGTGCGCATGTAATTTACCAAGCTCCAGATATCTTCCGGATCAGGTATCTTCTTTTTGAAGCTTGGCATATCGTCGCGGCCTTCGGATATTTTATAAAACAAAGATCCGTCAGACTGCGCCTGCATAGCGGCAGTTGTAAGGTCCTGGGGTTGCGTTTTTAATTGTGCTGCCTTTGAACCATCGCCGAGCCCTGTTTTTCCGTGGCATGATGAACAATGTAAATTCCATAATGCTTTGCCGGCAGAAATAGATGCTTTGTCTCCTTTGAGGGGGTTTGGCATTTTCGCGTTTTTGTCAGGAACCGGCCATGGTTTTGATTGCTGGATGCCGGTAAACGCGAAGCTCAGAATGCATACTGCAATTACAGAGGACGCTAACATTAGTTTTCTTTTCATGGAAGTAAGATTATTGGTTTTCATTTTAAAGTTATATAAAAAGATTTTCATAATTCTTATTAAAAGTTCCACAACCGGGTGATATTGAATCCGATAACGAACATGCCTCCTTTTACTTTTGTACCGTCGGTTTGGGTATAGGCAAACGGACTGTTGGTATTAAAGAAACTATTCTTCGCCGGGTTCAGGAGGGAATAATTACCTGCGAACAGTTGAAAGGTGTGCCCGCTTGTATTGAACTCAAACCCGAAGGAGATGTTGGGATCCGGGTTATGAAGCGGCTCACGCGTAAGCGGCTGATCATAATTAAATATGAAGGCCGTTGATTCACTTAACTTATACCGGCCGCCTAACGAAATCGCAAAATGATCGTGTTTCATTTCCTCGAAAATGGTTACTCCGGTACTGTCATTTTTGGTAATGTAACCCTGCACTGAGTTCTGATGCGAAATGCTGGGGGCTACCTGCAATGACAGCCTTTCGTTAATTTTCCTCGCTATAATTATCGAGTTGAAAGATGTCAAGCGATCCGTTTGATGTGTAAAGAGGCTGTTCGTTTTATCGCTCCTCGTGTCATACGACAGATCTCCGTAATAGGTAATACTAAGCGGGAATTTCCCAGGCGTTTGCTTTACGATAGCGTATTTGGCACTTGCGTCAGCCAATTCATCGTACTTGTTAAGGCCGATACCCACGTAAAGGTTGTTGACGGGTGCATAAGCCATGCCTAAGCGGATATTGGAAGATGCGAATAATCCCCACAAATCGCTGTAGCCGTTGGTTACAGTTCCAAACCGGTGTTGAATATCAAATTCAAATGTGCCTTTTATCGGCACCATTACGGTTTGGTCGTCAATCAGCCAAACGCTTTGAAAGGTATTTTTGACCGGCCGTGCTTTTACAGGTGCAGCCTTTTCGCTGGCTACAGCTGTGCTGTCCTGCGCGTACGTGGTTGCTGAATGCAAAAGCATGATACTAACCAGGCAAATGAGCAGGTAGTTCGCGGTATTTATTTTGATTTTCACTTTTTTATGTTTTAAGGTTCATTAATTGTTCAGGGCGCCGGTTCGGATCCAGTCATAGATCTTCTGCCTGTCTGCCGCGTTAGGAATATGTTCTTCCATATTTCCATTGATCTGCTGGTAGAGTTCGCTTTGATTTGGGAATTGGGTATTCACAAAACCGCCGTTTACCAAACTGTTGTAAGCTTTGCCCAATTCCATATCTGGCGCCTGCGCGCCGGCAACATGACAGCCCGACTTGGCACAATTAGTAGCCAGAATAGGAGCAATGTCAACGCTGAAACTATATTGTTTTGGCGGCGCGTTTGGATCAGCGCCGGCTACGGGCAATACTACATCCTTGTAGCACCCTGTTAATCCTGCCGCAACTATTATAAATAGTGCCGCAAATATGATTATCATTGATTTCATCGTAATTCGTTTTTAGGTTACTTGTTATTAAAGTTTGCGCTTACTACAATATCAATCTTGTCGGCAGTTTCTGTGCTGTTAATGCCGAAATCAGCTTTATTGATCTGGAACTCCAATTTCAGCCCGAAATCGCTATAGGTTCCTGCGGGCACAACCGCTTCGGGTATGTAGGTCAGCTTACCCGTAATTGATTCCGTTAGCGGAGCGGCTAAACCACCCTGCCATGTGAAATCTAAGGTTACTATGTAATCGTTACCCGTCGGATCGAACGCAACCGATGTTGTTTTGATACGGGCGACATTTTGAACGGTAAGGTTCTGCGTGCCGTTTACAATGGCAGTGGTAGCCAGCGTGGTAACCAAACAGCCTGCGTCACGCCTTGGCTCGCCGGTGTTAACCTGGTTGATCTGTACATAACCCGCGAAATGTGTCTTAGCGGGATCATTTTCATAAAAAGCAAATGACGTATCCGGTACCGGCTGCGCTGCGGTTGTATAATTCTGCAATTGTGCAGTGGATAAGTCGGCCACGCCGAATTGATTAAACTTGCCAGTCAGATCGGCTCCAACTTCCAAAAATGGAGTTGACCAGTTGACTGCGCTGTGAACCTTGTCGAATTTCCATTGGGTGGTGTCTCCCGCTGTCTGTCCTGCAAGGTGAATGTGGGTACCACGATGGATGATAGGCGTAGTTGATGCACTGGAAGGCGGTATAATGTCTTTGTGCGTACAGCCTGAGAATATTCCATAGCTGCCGAGCAGAGCCAGGCCTGCGATCAGCATTTTATTGAAACGTGTTTTCATACAATTGTTTTTTTTAGTTGTGATCCATTTTTTAAATTTTACGACCCAAAATTATCCCGCGGAATTTTACACTTCCATGATTGTCCTCATGCCATAAAGTGACCTTTGACACAAAAAAAGTGTGTTTAAGACATTTATCAGATTGGATTCAACAAACGCAAAAAGCTGTTTTCAATAAAGCCAGGGCGGTTTTTAATGCCGGTTTGCTGCTTGGGGAGCCTTTTTGTACCGGCTATATAAAAATGAAACGAGCAAGATAATTGTAACTGCTGCGAGGTTTAAAACGATACTGCTCAGGCAAACTTTCATATCGTTCTTCAATATATTGCTGTCGTCTGCTGCAGTTAATAGCTGAGACAGATCTCTTATTATGAGCAGTAAAAAGACAAGCCCGTGCAGCAGACTTAAAATCTTTTTTTTGCCGAGGGCGGGTATCCAGAAAAAGTTCGCAAGCAAACCCCATACCACCAGATAAGGCAATTGAATAGTATGCTTGATATTTTCAATAGAATAATCAGGATATAACTTTTTTAATTCAAAACCCAGGAACAACGTACCAACGAGCGCATAAGCCAAAGGCAACAGCCGGCCGGCCTTGTCGGGGTAATTGTTTTTTAACCGCAAGTTAGTCGCGATGAGCAGAACGGCGGTATAGACTAACGGGTAACCGGAAAAAAAGGCTATGAGCTCCAGCTGCTGGATGTATGCTAAAAAACTATTATCCATAAACTTGAGATAAAAATAGCACTAAAAATACGAGCTCGAAAATTTTGGCCGCTGAACGAGGGTACCCCGGATGAAAAGACCGGCTACGTCGGCCGCCTTTTTGGCGCCGTTTCGGTTCGTGCATTATGAGCGATCCACCGTTACATATACCTATATAATATACAAGTCATATCAAATATTTAAATATGGGCGATAACTTGCTGCGCCCCGGATAAGCTTTTTATCTTATGCACGCGCTGCAAATCCCTTATGTGACAAACTTCACAAAAATCTGCGTCTGTGACTTAAAAAAACGCTTTTTTTAATGATGAAATGTCAAAATCCTCCTCAAACCACCTTGTTAAAAAGGTGACGAGCGTCACTTCTTTGTTCCCCCTAACGTCATTTCCTACTGTATTTCAGCGCCGTAGCTTTGGTTCAAACAAATCGATACTGTTATGAAAAGTTTAAACATCCCCTACTTACATGCCGCGGCAAACAGGATGCTTGCTGTTGTCATGTTCATCATGGCGCTGGCTTTTACGGCGACCAAAAGTTTCGCGCAGCAGCGCACGCCATGGGTTACCCCAAAAGTTTCACAAGAAGTAAAAAATCCACTTGCCGGTGATAAATCGGTACTGGCTGACGCGAAAGTTCTTTACGTTAACAATTGCGCCCCATGTCACGGAACAAAAGGAAGAGGCGATGGCCCCGCGGCGGCAGCGCTTACTCCCAAACCGGCCGACCATTCGTCAGTTGCAGTGCAGGATGAAACCGATGGTTCGCTTTTCTGGAAACTTTCAGAAGGCAGAAACCCGATGCCATCCTACAAAAAGATCCTGACGGACAAACAGCGCTGGGAATTGGTCAACTACATCCGTACCCTGGCCAGAAATCCTATAGCTAAATAAAGGCACAGTTCAATCACGCTAAAACAATTGTTATGAAACTACTACGCATTTTAATATGCCCCTTAACAAGTGTGCTCGGGCTCATGGCAGCCATAAGTCCGGCATACGCGCAGCAAACCGCTGCGGATTCCGCCCTACAGGACAGGATAACCGCACTTGAACAGCAGGTTGCTGATCAAAAACCAGGCGAAAGCCATTTTATGGTAGCAGGCCTTACGACTTTCGGCTACGTAACTAACAAAACTACTTTTACAGGCCCCGGCGCCGCCGGGCAGATCATGCGCACCAACAGCTTTGGCGACGCTGATCACTACGAACTGAGCCCGATGCTACTGTGGCGTCACAGCAATAACCTGCTGGTTGAGTTCGAGCCATCGTTCGACGGGAATACCCTCGGTGTCAACTGGGCCAACGTAACTTACTTTGCCGCGCCAGCCCTGCAGGTACGTGCCGGTTATTTTGTAGTGCCGTTCGGCATTTACAATAAAAGACTGGCCGCCGGCTGGATCGACAAACTGGCGGGAGACCCCAATGGGTTCGACTCACCCGGCACCGACTTCGGTATCGGCTTTAGCGGCGGTGTTCCGCTTGGCGACATGAAATGGAGTTATGACGTGAGCCTGACCAACGGCCTGCAACTGTTGCCCGACGGCGAACTGCAAAATGCGGGCATCGCTGACAACAATAAGGGTAAGATGATCAGCGGCAGGTTCTCGTTGCTGCCATTCTCAAATTCTTGCCTCGAAATAGGCGTATCAGGTGCGCATAGCAACGCGGGCGATGCCGGCTCGAACTTCACATCCGCCAGTGTCAACATGTATGGCGCCGATATTAATTTTGTCAAAAGCTTCGACCCGATCCTTGTTAACGTCAAAGGACAGTACAACCGCATAGAAGTTTCAGGGCAGACTTATCCGGGTCAGAATGGCGCTCCGGACTATACCTTCAGCAACGTTTCATCCGCTGCGTTCGCGCAGATCTCTCTAAGACCTACCGGTGTCGATGATAAGTTCCTGAAGAATGTTGAACTGGCCTATCGTTACTCCAGCTATAACACCCCAGCCAATTCAACCTGGGGTGCAAACTCACATCAAAACGATTTTGGTGTTGATTATTGGCTGAGCTGGAGAACCGTGCTCAAGTTTACCTATTCATTGTCACATGCGGTTAGCACAGCTAACGCCGACCAGGGCGGGACGCCGGGCATAACCGATGTCAGTGCGGTTTATCTGCAATTCTCAGTTGAATTTTAAATAGCGAAAGTCATGAAAAGAAAAAATATAAAAACGAAAGCATGGATAGCAATCGCCAGTGCATTTATTGTTTCCCTGATCGTATTGAACGGTTGTGTGGAAAGTAAAAAGATTGCTGATAAAAGCGGTGCGCAGCTCTGGGCCGAAAACTGCCAGCGCTGCCACAACACACCTTCACCTGCATCCTTCTCGCACGGTCAATGGGTTACCATAGGTATGCACATGCAGACCAGGGCCCAGCTTACCGCAAAAGAACGCGACAAGATCGTTGCTTTTTTGCAACAGTAGCAGGTTTGTTTAATGAAAAAGCTCCCCGGTTGGGGAGCTTTTTTTTTGCATAATTTGCTTGAATTTATTTCGCATCCGTCACCGCTTTTGCGGCTTCTTCGGCAGCTTTCGCCGACGCGGTATCATTCATTTTGGTACGGTCTTCCTTAATATTGTTCAGCAAGCCGACAACAAATGGCCCGACGCCCCCGAATATTTTATACTTAATGCCCAGGTCCTTGAGATCGGTTATTCCTTGCTGCGCATTTTCAGGGCTTTTCACCTTGCCTATCATGGCCGCATAATTCCGTACCATGCCGAATTTACCGTTTACATCAGATTCAGTGAATTTCTTGTGGACGAAGGCCCATGAATCAGAACTTCCGCTGGCAGCAAATACCGAGATCATAGCCTGGGTGAGCGGCCCCGTATTATCTTTTTCAAAATCATGCGCAAGCTTCAGTGCACGGGCAGTATCCAACTGGTTTATTCCGATGAGCGATGATGCCTGGATAGCGTACGATTGGCTATTGATGTTGTCATTGAAGACTCCCATATAGGCCGGGTCCTTCAATTTTGCCAATGCGTTGATAGCGGCGGCGCGCACCAGCGTATTGTCATCGGTTTTGGCTAATTTGACCAGTATCGGCAATGCGGCATCATGTACCTCGGCATTGTTCATCTTCAATGCTTTGATCGCCTTTAGCCGGAGGCCATAATACTTATCGCTGAGGGCAGAGATCAGGATCTTCTGCCCGGCCTTCTCCGATTGCTTCGATTGCGCAGCCTCGATCGCCTCAAAGCGATCCATATAAAGCCCCGCATTGGCATACTGGAACGCGTATTCATCCAACGTTTTGTGGTCCGTCTTTTTACAAAGAATGATCTTATCGCCGTCAAAATTCACCAGGTCGGGTTTTGACGCCGCGTCGAAAGTCAGCGTATCATTTTTCCCGTCAACCCAAACGTGGTGGCGTTCTTTTTTGCCGCCTGAATAGACATCGATCGCCAACGGAATTTTAAATATTTGGCCGTCCTGCTTTTGAGCGACATAAACTGTTTCTTTCTTCGCAGCATCATCATATTTATAACTGATATCGAACACCGGGTGGCCCGCCCCATAGTACCATTCGTTAAAGAACCAATTCAAATCGCGGCCGCTGGCATCCTCCAGCGCCAGGCGCAATTGCTGGGCTTCGCCATTTTTAAAGGCGTTAGTCTTCAGGTAAATATTCAGCCCTTTATAGAAGGCGTCTTTGCCCAGGTAATTACGCAGCATGCCCAGGATACGTCCACCCTTTTGATAGGTCACATTATCAAAAACGTCTTCTTTATCGGCGTAATGGAAACGTACGAGGTTTTTTGTAGCTGCTGAAGGATCGTTCAGGTAGGCCGACATGTCCTGTTCGTTTTGGTCGGCCGCCACGTCCGGACCGTATTTGTGTTCGGCCCAAAGCGTTTCGCTGTAATTAGCGAACGACTCATTCACGGTCAGGTTGCTCCAGCTTTCGCAGGTCACGTAATCGCCAAACCATTGGTGGAAAAGCTCGTGCGCTATGGTGCTTGCGCCAAAATCATAATAGGCGTCGATCAGCTGGCGCGTGGTCTGGTTCTCAAATTCGCCATGCAGTGTCGCGGTGGTGTTCTCCATCGCGCCGCTGACATAATCGCGCACAACGATCTGTGCATATTTGTTCCAGGGATAATTTACGCCGGTAATTTTTGAATAGAAGTCGATCATCTCAGGCGTCAGGCCGAAAACCTGCTTGGCGTAAGGTGCGTATTTCGGTTCCATATAATAATCCACCGGTACGTTGCGCCAGTGATCGTGATATATCTTGAAATCGCCAACTGCCATCATGAAAAGGTAAGTTGACTGCGGCAGCTCCATCTTCCACGTGTCGGTTCGGGTGCCGTTGCCATTGTCTTTTTGCGATGCCAGGCGGCCGTTCGAAAGGGTAACATATTTAGACGGCACCGTCATGGCAATCTCGTCTGTGCATTTTTGTTCCGGTTTATCGATGGTAGGGAACCATGCCGACGACCCTTCGGTTTCGCCCTGTGTCCAAATCTGGATCGGCTTGTCCTTATCCTTGCCGTCGGGGTTGATAAAATACAGGCCCTTCGCATCATTGATAGCGGCGCTGCCTTTTACTTTCAGTTCATTTGGCTTAGCGGTGTAGCTGATATAAATAGTGTAGGATTCGTTGCTGTGATATACCTTATCCAATTGTATCGCAAGGCTCAGGCTATCCTGGTACTGGTATTTCAGCGGGATATTCTTTCCGTTTTTCACCACCGCCACTTCTTTGATGTCCATACCCTTGGCATCGAGCCTCAAGGTATCTGTCGGGTAAAAATGCGGGTGGAATGTCGCCCATTCCTTACCATACATATAGCACTTCTTGTAGTCGAAGCTTACCGCCAGTTTGGTGTGCGTTACATCGTTGATCCTGGTGGGGGTTGCACGGTAGATCTTCATTAAAGCCGAATCGTCCTTGCCTTGTCCCTGGGCAAAAGACGTTGTTGTGCCCGCTGCCAGTGCGCACGTAAGCGCAATTGCAGAAAGCGTTTTGAGGTTCATCATCTTGAGTAATTGATTATTGATTTGTATAGATCTTTCCTTCCTTCATTACGAAGGCCATGTGTTGCAATGTTGTTATATCGGTTAGCGCATCGCCGGC
>JAFDZL010000501.1 GCA_018266935.1 Bacteroidota bacterium
TTCCTCCAGGTAACTTTTTACGATCTCGCGCGGCATACCCAGCAGGATGCGCTTTTCGTCCCAGTCTTCATCTAAAGTACTTTCTCCATGGAAGAAATGATCGAAACCGTAAATATGATATTTGCTGAGCACGGATTCTTTCAGCACATGGAATTGCTTACCGGTCATCCCGTAACCATGGAATGCCAGCATGGGCTTGTCGCCATTTCCGTATTCGTGGTAATGCACTTTGCCTAAACCGGGGATGGTTAAAAAACCCATAACGGGCAATATTAAGGAATTTCAGCTATTACTTTTCCACTACCGGGAATTCGGATATCCTTAATCGTGTGCAGCCATAAGGCACCAAAGTCACTTCCTCTTCTTTGCCGGTTTCCAGCCCGTAGCCGACGCTATATGGAACGGGACCCGCCATATCGTTATATAACTGCCACGAGGGTATTTGCCTGGCTTTAGCGGTTATAACGACCGGAGCATTTTCAAGCGTCCAGGGGAAATTCGATACGGCTCCGGTCTGTTTTACCTGGTAGGTCTCTCCAAGCTTATTGTCTGGCGTCTGAATTAAACCGTAATTCCACGGGGTGGTTGGATAAACCTCGTAATAATAGCCGCCATAGGTCAGCGAGTCTTTTGTATTGGCTATCTTTTTAACCTGCTCGCCGATCTTTAATGCATAGTCTATTGGTCCGCGTTCGATTGACACCGAATTTTCATACCATGTATTTTTGAAGATATGCATGGGTAGGGTTAGTTCTACTACATCGCCGGCTTTCCATTGGCGGTCAATTTTCACTACCTGGTTGCCTTTCGCTTCCTGCAATACAGTGCCATTGATCTTTATCGTCGCTTGCGTACACCATTCAGGCACCCTCAGGCTGAACGGGAATGACACTGCCTTAGCTGTCATCAAAGTGAATTTAATATGCTCATCGAACGGATAGTTCGTTTCTTCCTTAAATGATACTTCGGTACCATTCGCCACCTTCGCTTTCACTTCGCTGGGCGAATAGATCAGCGCTGCCAAACCGCCGTCGGGCGTGGCGTACCATAAATTTTGCGTGAACTTCGGCCAGCCCTGGTGCATATTAGAAGTACAGCAGGGATATCCCGTAAGTAAGCCGTAGCAAACATCCGTCCCGTCGTTGTTGATGTCGAAATTCCGCGTGTGGCGGGTGATCATCACCTGGTTGGCCTGCTGGTAATATTGCCTGTCGATAAAATCGTTCGATATCTGGGTTGGCAGCGTGTTAAAAGCGATCCGCTCCAGGTGATCGGCATAATCTACGCCGCCGGTTATCGCCAGGGTATTTTCCAGGGTGAACATCAGTTCTACAGCCGTACAAAGCTCAGAACCCTGGGTTGGGTTGTTACCGTGCAAAGCTTCATCGCTGCCGAAAACGCCGTGCACCATTTCATCATACTTGCGCATGTCGGCGTAACCCTTGATAGTCGCATCCAGATATTTAGCTTCGGGATGCTGCTGGTAATAAATAATAGGATCTTTCATGCCTTCGGCCAGGTTTACCCCATGAATGCTTCCGGCTGTAGCAAGCATATCGCCCTTTAAAAAAGCGCCGGTATAATCAAATGTTTGTTTGTGGATCAGGTCGGCAAGATCGAGCAAAAATTTATCTCCGGTAATGTTGTAAAGCCAGTAAACCACCATCAGGTTATCCCCTCCCCGGTATTTCGCCCAAAAGGTCCAGTGATCTAGCGGGTGCTGCGGCAATTCTTTCAACTGGTATTTGAAATAATTGGTCATTAGCTTGATCACCCGTTTATCGCCCGTCGCCGAATAGTATTGCTGCAGCACTTTCAGCATCACGATCTTGGGCCACCAGTCGTGGCTGTTATTGCGCTGCACGCCGCGTTCCGGTCCGTAATCTTTCGAAGGCCCGAAATACCCGTCCGGCTGCTGGCTGCTCAGCGTCCACTCTATCCAGGGTTTGGCTTTTGCGATCAGTTCTTTATCATTCAAAATGTAAGCCAGCGGCACCAACCCATCGAGCCAATAGGGCCCCCGCTCCCACTGGTCGCCGTCTCCGCCGAGCCAGCCGTTCCGGCTGCCCATCACCAGGGGATACAATTTGTCAAGGTGGCCCGTTGCGCCGTTCTTCTGCCGCATCAGCATCTCCTTTAACCAGCCCTCCGGCTGAATAGCGCCCAGCGGCAGTTCGATGTAGGGATTAGGCCTTAACGGCATCCGGTTGCTGACGTAGTTTGGGGCGGTTTGGGCAAAAGAGGAGATTGATGTTAAAAGAAAAACTGATAACAGGGTTATTTTAATGGATTTCATAGTGTACAGATTGCTTGCAAAGGCCAAATATAGGTTATGGCGGAGTTGAAATTAAATTAAGAGCATGGTGATTGTGTTTGAACGGGGATTTATGGGATTAACATGAATCACACTTACCGCTGGGAATTTCTATCCTTCATAGTATGGTGACAGATCAATGCCGCTATCTAACTCCAACGCTTTGTTAAAGTGCACAGCAGCTTTTTCAGAATCATTTAATTTCAAATAATAAATCCCCAAACCTCTGTAAGCGTAAGCATTGTTTGGATTAATGTCCATGCACTGCTTTATGAGTTTTTTGCCTTCTTCAAGATCGCCTTGTAATAACTTAGAATAACCCAATGTCGCATATGGGTAATCGAACATCGGTTTAAGCTTGATTGCTTTTTCAAGCACTTGAGCGGCAACTTTATGCGCACCTTTTTCGATTAATTCTTCACCTATGTTATTTAAAGCAACGACGTTGTGGCGATCTTTTCTTAGCAGCTTACTGTAAGTTTCAATGGCTTCGTCCTTTTTGCCGGTTGCTGATTGCAGGTAGCCTTTGTTTAAAGTGTTATTGCTTGACAATTCATGTTTGGCTTCGAGTTTGTCCAGGTATAAGGCAGCACCTTCATATTGCTTAGCTGCAAGTGATACAGCAAATAACAGGGTTAATACCTTTTCAGAAGCGGGGGCAGCCGCCAACACATTGTCTAACCTTTCTACTGCAGTTGCGTATTCCTTTTGATGAATAAGTTCTATAGCTTCTACATAATCAGGGAGCGACTTTTTTATTTTTAAAGTAAAGAATAACTGTTTACCGTCATTATCTAAATTAACATCATACGTGCTATCAATTTCATTAGGAACAAGGTTTGTTATCAGACTAAGTGTTGATAATCCCAGAAATATATAACAGCTTATTTGTATAAGGAATGGCGCATTTGTGCTAAATACAATTAAACCGAATGTTGCAGCTAACAGAAAAGTGAACACAGATCCTGCAAGTAAAATAATGATGTAACGCTGATAATTCACTTCTGGTGTTGAGCTCTTGCATAGCCCAATACCTTTCACAAATGGGAACGAACGTTTAATGAAAAAATTGAGCTTCCCGGCTTTAAGTTGAACAGAATTTCTTGGCTTGTGATAAGTGCCTATGTAAATGTCGATACTTTCAGGTTTTGTCAATATCAGATAGGCCAATGCATGGCCGAGTTCGTGAAAAATCGCTATGAGTGGGCTTGAAATAAAAAGAGCCGCATAAATGACGATAAGGACATTGAAGGCTTCATTCATTTACCGAATATATGACTTTTATCCAACTCAATTATGGCTCAGATAATCCCCCAATTATCCCCATTATCATCTCCGTCGCCCCCTTATGCTTCTCCACATACCGTTTTACGGCTTCATGCATCGAGTTCAGCATGGTTTCATCGGGGGTAAGCTCAGCAAAAACCCGTTTTAATTCTTCCGCATCGTTGACGCTGAAGCCTAACTGCATCGCCACCAACTCCTTCGCTTCCCTGAATTTCTCATAATTCGGGCCGAAGATCACCGGGAGACCGAAAGCCGCCGCCTCCAAAGTATTGTGTATTCCTGCGCCAAAGCCACCGCCGATATAAGCGACATCACCATAACGATACAGTGATGATAACATACCGATATTGTCGATCACCAGCACCTGGGTTTGTAATAACTGGTGCCCGTGATAGCTTTCCGGGTCGAGCTGGGAGTAACGTGCTGTCAAGTTTTGCGGGAGTATGCCAATCAGTCTTTCTATCTTCTCTTCCTTAATCTCGTGCGGCGCGATGATAAATTTCCAGCCGGCATGAACCTTGATCAGTTCGGCCAGCAGGTCCTCGTCCTGCGGCCAGGTGCTGCCCGCGACAAGTACTTTATGACCTTTGGTAAAATCTTCAACTATATCGAACGATTTGGGGTTCTGCGCATTGGCCCACACCCGATCGAAGCGTGTATCGCCGCTGACAGAGACATTCGAGATATTGAGTTTTTTCAGTAATTCCTTCGATTCTTCATCCTGTACGAAGAAATGTTTCACATAAGTTAGCATTTTTCGGTGCAGGCTGCCGTACCATTTGAAAAAAACCTGGCCGGGCCGGAAAATTCCCGATATCACAAACAAAGGCACATTGCGCCTGTTCAGTTCGTGGAAATAATGGAACCAGTATTCGTACTTGGTGAATATAGCTATTGAAGGATTGATGGCATCCATAAAATGCCGGGCGTTGGCGGCGGTATCCAGCGGAAGGTAATACACGGCATCAGCATAGGGCGTATTCTTGCGGACTTCGTAACCCGATGGCGAGAAGAAAGTGATCACCACCGGCATATCCGTGTGCAACTGCCGGAAGGCCAGCAACACCGGCAGGCCTTGTTCGTATTCGCCCAGCGAAGCGAAATGGAACCAGGCGCTTTTGTCAAATCGCTGGTACTGAACGCGCTGCCTGCCCTTGATCCAGAGATTTGCCTTTTTATTGAAGAATGAAGCGATGTAAATGAAGAAGCAATAAAATCTGATCCCCAGGTTATAAAGCAGCAGCATTATTTTTTGATTAATTGTTACCTTAGCCGGGCATAAAAGTAAGAACAAAAAACATATATACTTATGAAGATAGCCGTTGTAGGCACCGGGTATGTTGGATTGGTTACGGGCACTTGCCTGGCCGATACCGGCAACCATGTTACTTGCGTTGATATCAATGAGAAAAAGGTTGAAATGATGAAGAATGGCAAGGTTCCGATATACGAACCGGGCCTTGAACTGATCTTCAACCGGAATATAAACCAGGGCAGGCTGAAATTTACCACCAGCCTGGCCGAGGCCGTTGCCGAGGCTAAGATCATCTTTATGGCTTTGCCTACCCCACCGGGCGGAGACGGCGCCGCCGACCTGAGTTATGTGCTGGGCGCGGCCGCCGATATCGCCAAAATTATCACGGAATATAAGGTTATCGTTACCAAGTCAACTGTACCGGTGGGTACGGCCGACAAAGTGACCCACGTGATGAAGCAGCACACCAATGTAGAATTCGCCGTGGTTTCGAACCCCGAGTTCCTGCGCGAAGGTGTGGCTGTTGATGACTTCATGAAACCCGACCGTGTGGTGATAGGCACCATGGACGAGCGCGCCCGCAAGCTGATGGGCGAACTGTATGCACCTTACGTCCGCCAGGGCAACCCGATCATCTACATGGACGAGCGTTCATCCGAACTGACCAAATACGCTGCCAACTCTTTCCTCGCCACCAAGATCTCGTTCATGAACGAGATCGCCAACGTATGCGAGATCGTAGGCGCGGATGTTGACATGGTCCGCCGCGGCATAGGCGCCGACGACCGTATTGGTAAGCGCTTCCTGTTCGCGGGCATCGGTTACGGCGGCAGTTGCTTCCCAAAGGATGTGCAGGCTTTGGTGAGATCGTCCGAAGACATTGACTACGATTTCAAGATCCTGAACTCTGTGATCAAAGTGAACGAGATCCAGAAGAAGGTATTGGTAGAAAAACTGAAGAAATATTTCAAGGGAGATATCAAAGGCAAGCATTTTGCCATGTGGGGCCTGGCTTTTAAACCCGAGACCGATGACATACGCGAAGCACCGTCCATCTATATCATCGACGAACTGCTGAAAGAAGGCGCAACAGTCACCGCATTCGACCCGGAAGCGATGAACAACGTAAAAGCCCTGCTTGGCGATCAGATCAGCTATGCGAATGACGAGTATGAGGCATTGAAGGGCGCGGACGCACTGCTGATCGTTACTGAATGGTCGGCGTTCCGAACCCCTGACTTCGACCGGCTGGATTCGCTGCTGAAGAACAAGGTGATATTTGACGGGCGCAACCTGTACGATCTGCAAAAAATGATCGACTGCGGCTACTATTACAACAGCATCGGCAGAAAAATAGTTGAACAGCATGGCTAACCGAAAACGGGTACTCATCACCGGCGCGGCCGGGTTCCTGGGCTCGCACCTGTGCGACAGGTTTATAAAAGAAGATTTCCATGTCATCGCAATGGACAATCTCATTACCGGCGACCTGCGCAATATCGAGCACCTGTTCAAGCTGGAAAACTTCGAGTTTTATCACCACGACGTTTCCAAATTCGTCTATGTCCCCGGTGAGCTGCATTATATCCTGCATTTCGCTTCGCCGGCCAGCCCGATCGACTACCTGAGAATACCAATTCAAACCCTGAAAGTTGGCTCGCTCGGCACGCATAACCTGCTGGGTCTTGCGCGCGGTAAAAAAGCAAGGGTGCTGATCGCATCGACATCAGAAATTTATGGTGACCCGACCGTAAACCCACAGCCCGAAGAATACTGGGGTAATGTGAACCCGATCGGTCCACGCGGTGTTTACGACGAAGCCAAGCGTTTCCAGGAAGCTATCACGATGGCCTACCATACTTTTCATGGCTTAGAGACGCGCATCGTGCGGATATTCAACACCTACGGTCCGCGCATGAGGTTGAACGACGGCCGGGTGTTGCCCGCGTTTATCGGCCAGGCTTTGCGCGGTGAATCGTTGACGATGTTTGGCAACGGTTCGCAAACACGCTCATTCTGTTACGTGGACGACCTGATAGAAGGCATTTATCGCCTGCTTTTCAGCGACTATGCGCTGCCTGTTAATATCGGCAACCCGGACGAGATCACCATCCGCGAATTTGGCGAGGAGATCATTAAACTTACCGGCACGGATCAGAAGCTGATCAGCCTGCCATTACCTACGGACGATCCGAAGCAGCGCAGGCCCGATATCACCAAGGCAAAAGAATTGTTAGGTTGGGAACCGAAAGTCTCAAGGGCGGAAGGTTTGAAGATCACTTATGACTACTTCAAATCGCTGCCGAAGACGGAGATCGAACACAAAGACTTTACCTATTTCAACAAAAAATAATGTCTAAAATATTAGTAACAGGCGGATTGGGGTATATCGGCTCACATACTGTGGTCGAACTGATGAAGGCGGGCTATGAACCGGTGATCGTCGATGACCTGTCGAATTCGCACCCGAAAATACTGGACCAGATCACGCGGATCACGGGCAAAAAACCCGTGTTCCACCAACTCGATCTGAAAGATGAAGCCGGCGTGAGAAACCTGGTGACTGCCGGACCCAATATCTCGGGCATCATCCATTTTGCGGCGTCAAAAGCGGTAGGTGAATCGGTGCAGTTCCCGTTGAAATATTACCATAACAATATTTATTCGCTCATCAACCTGCTGAATGCGTATTATGGCAAGGCGGTCAATTTCGTATTCTCGTCAAGCTGTACAGTTTACGGTCAGCCTGATCACTTGCCGGTTGACGAGAACGCCCCGGTAAAACCTGCCGAATCACCGTATGGTAATACCAAGCAGATTGCGGAAGAAATACTGAGGGACACGGTGGCGTCGGGAGCGAACTATAAAGTGATCTCGCTTCGATATTTCAACCCGGTAGGGGCGCATGAATCGGCCCTGATCGGAGAACTGCCTATCGGTGTCCCGCAAAACCTGGTGCCTTTCATTACGCAAACCGCCATCGGCAAACGAGAGAAGATCACCGTTTTTGGCGATGATTATAATACGCCGGACGGCAGCTGCATTCGTGATTATATCCATGTAGTTGACCTGGCTAAGGCACACATTGCGGCATTAAGGCTGATGGAAACAGACAGTTTCAAGGGGTATGACGTGTTCAACCTGGGCACCGGAAAAGGCAACTCGGTACTTGAGATCATTCATGCCTTTGAAAAGACAACGGGCGTTAAGCTCAACTATACTATTGGCCCCCGCCGCGGCGGCGACATCGAGCAGATTTGGGGCCAGGTGACCAAAGCCAAAGAGAGCCTTCACTGGCAAACCGAACTGAGCATCGACACCATGATGGCCTCGGCCTGGGCCTGGGAAAAGTATTTATCCAATAATCCTTTGTAATTTTGCGGCTATGCAAAAAAAGATCATCATTACGGGAGGAGCGGGCTTTATCGGATCGCATGTGGTACGAAGGTTCGTGAAAAACTACCCGAACTATCTTATCGTCAACCTGGACAAACTGACTTATGCCGGTAACCTGGCGAATTTGCGCGATATTGAAAACGAGCCGAATTACGAGTTTGTGAAAGGTGATATTGTTGACGCCGATTTTGTAAACGAGCTTTTCGCCGCGGAACAGCCTGATGCGGTGATTCACCTGGCGGCTGAATCCCATGTCGATCGTTCGATCACCAACCCGATCGATTTTGTGATGACCAACGTGGTGGGTACCGTAGTGTTATTGAATGCCGCCCGCAATACCTGGAAAGGCCGCTATGACCAGACTCGTTTTTACCACGTATCCACGGATGAGGTTTATGGCACTTTGGGTGAAGACGGCATGTTCACTGAGACCACTGGCTATGATCCCCACTCGCCTTACTCGGCATCAAAAGCAAGCTCCGATCACTTTGTCAGGGCCTATCATGATACTTATGGGATGGATGCGGTGGTTTCCAATTGTTCAAACAATTACGGTTCATTTCATTTCCCCGAAAAGCTGATACCGCTGGCTATCAACAATATTAAGCAGAACAAACCCGTTCCTGTTTATGGCAAAGGTGAGAATATACGCGACTGGCTATGGGTCGAGGACCATGCCCGCGCCATCGATGTGATCTTCCATAAGGCAAAGGCCGGAACGACTTATAACATAGGCGGCCATAACGAATGGAAAAACATCGACTTGATCAGGCTGTTGTGCCATATTATGGATAAGAAACTGGGCCGGCGCGAAGGCGAATCTGAAAAGCTGATCACCTTTGTGACCGACCGCGCCGGGCACGATCTGCGTTATGCGATCGACGCCTCGAAGCTGAAGGCTGAATTAGGATGGGTGCCGAGCATTACATTCGAAGAAGGATTAGAGAGAACGGTTGACTGGTACCTGGCCAACCAGGTCTGGCTGAACGATGTGACATCGGGCCATTACCAGCAATATTATAACGAACAGTACGCTAACAGATAACAATGTTTAATTTCTTCAAAAAGAAGGAAAGCCAAACCAATACCCCTGACTATAGTTCTATTGCGGTTGATATGCACTCGCATGTGCTGCCCGGTATCGACGATGGCGCACAGAATCCGCAGGAATCGATATTCCTGATCCGGAGGATGATGGAACTTGGCATCAGGAAAATTATCGCTACGCCGCATATCATGGCCGATTATTACCGCAATACGGCCGAGAGCATCAACGGCGCGCTGGAAGTACTGAAGGAAGAATTGGCTAAAGAAAATATCGATATCCCGGTCGAAGCAGCGGCAGAGCATTACTTCGATGAAACTTTCGAGGACCGGGTTAACGAGGGCCGGCTAATGCTGATCAAGGGTAAATACGTGCTGTTCGAGCTGTCGTTCATAAGCCCGCCGCCCAACATGCTGGCGGTGATACAACGCATGATCGCGCTGGGGCACAAGCCTATTCTCGCCCACCCCGAGCGTTACACTTACATGGAAATTGAGGAGTTGCGCGGCCTGCGCGAGTGGGGTTGCGCGCTGCAATTGAATACCATATCGCTTACTGGTTACTATGGCAAAACTACTAAAGCTTTGGCCGAGGCTTTGGTCGATAACAACCTGGTGGATTTTATATCGAGCGATATGCACCACCCCAAACATGCCGAAGCCTTACAACATGCGCTACGGTTATCTCATGTTAAAAAATTACTGTCAGGCTACCCTCTAAAAAACATTAAGCTGTTGTGAGGTACGGCCCGTTTGCCGTATTATTTTTTCGGGCGAAAATCCTCAAAGCTTAAAAAGCGTGTTGAATATCCAAAGATCAAAAAGCCAGACAATTCCATCTTGACTCTTGGCTCTTGATTCCTGGTTCTATCTGCTTACTCGTAACGAAGTGCTTCGATCGGATCAAGCCTGGATGCCTTTTCTGCCGGGTAAAAACCGGATATCAAGCCGATAACAGTACAAGTAATAATGGCCCCTGTCATCGCTTTCCACGGAACAGCGAAGGAACCGCTGATACTCACTGCGATGATATTGCCGGCTGCAATACCTAAAATAATACCCCCGATGCCGCCCATAATGCAGATCATGATGGCTTCGATCAGAAATTGTTTCCGGATAATGGACGGGGTCGCACCGATAGCCTTCCGTATGCCGATCTCGCGGGTGCGTTCTTTGACCGATACCAGCATGATATTCATCAGGCCTATGGCTGCGCCCAACAATGTAATAACGGATATAGCTATCCCGCCGTATGTCATGCCATCCATTTGGCTGGACAACTGCTGCTGAATCGAGTCGCTGCGCGAAAATTCGAAATTGTCCTTATTTACCACGTTTAATCCCCGCACATTCCTGAACACGGACGTAGCCTCGCCCAAAGTAGCATCCAATACCTCCGGGTTCAATGTTTTTACCGTCGCTGTGAAAGAAGGGTTGGAGACACTGTCGATGTGCTTGGCCGTCAATACCGGGATGACGCAGAACTTATCGCCCGGCCCGAAACCCGAACTGGAACCTTTTGGCTGTACAATGCCGACAATGCGGAACCGGTTCTTCCCTATGAAAATGTATTTGTTGAGCGGGTCCTCGCTTTTGAACAACCGCTTCCTGATCTCGTTGCCGATGATCACTACCCCATCACCGTGCTGAAGCTCCGCCGATGAGAATGCGCGGCCAAAAGCCAGTTTATGCCCGGTATTGACAAAATAGTTCTCGTCCGAACCGGTAAAATAGATATTGGGATTGGTCTTTTGGTCGTGATATTTTGCAACAGCGGTACCTGTGATAAACAGATCGACGGTAGTGGTAACCGGGAATTTACTCATGCCCTCCTTGAAACGCTCGGCCTGTTCGTACGTGATGGGCGGATAAACCTTACGGTGTCCGCCGTTGCCGAAATTAAGGTCGTCATTAGTATTCTGAACGGTAAATGAATTAGCGCCAAGGTCGGAAAAAGCGTTATTGACCGATGCCTTAATGCCCTGGATGGCTGTCAAAATGCCCACCAAAGCCATGATGCCGATAGCGATGATGATGGAGGTGAGCGATGCGCGCAGACGATTGCCCGCTATGGATTGCAGGGCGATGGATATATTCTCGCGAAGCGTGGTTCTTACAGCCATTGAAATTAATTTCGGCTGTTATGACTATGATATCTGTCGTTTTGTTACAACCCGTTATGGAATTAAATGCCTTATTGCATCTATAAAGATAAAATTCAAGGGATGAAATGTCTTGCCTCCTTATTACTCTTATTTGTGACCGCTTCGTTGTTCGCACAACAAAAAGTCACTAACGATTCAGTAAATGTCAGAATTCACAATAAGGGGCGGTTCTACCTGAAGCAATATGTTATAACGATGGGTGATAAGACATATGTCTTCCACGACATTTGGAAGAATAAATATTGCGATTATCAAAAATTGCCTTACCTATACGAAACAACCCAAACTGAAATTCAGATCGTTCGGAAAAGATTTTTGAATTACGATGATTGGGAAAAAATAGTGGAAGTGCCCATCGATCAGATCGGTGACAAAAAGATAACATCGGGGTACGTTACTATTGATGTTATGACCCGGAGAAGATCAGGCAAACTGGTTGTGACGCATGCTATCCAAGTCGACAACCATTAGGTTTTAGGAATGGCAGTGTGCTACTGCCGGTGCATCACCGCGATGGCTTTGGGCTTGGTAAACGAACGTATGATATTGTCCTGGGCCATGATGCGCCCTTTTTTATTGATCGAGTAAAACTGTTTCGTTACCGTGATCTTGTCCTCCTTGCTTCCACCCCTGTATGTCCAGATCTCGGTTGTCGAAAAGGAATTGGCGCCCAGTATCTTGTAATTCAGAATAACTGAGTCATAGGCGTCAACATTCCCGTTCATCCCCACCACCAGGCTCGCGGTGCAATCACCGCGCCGGTTAAATACGAGAAGCAGTTTTTTGTTGATAGTTCCGTTGCCGCAGCGGATAACGGCGAGCGGGTGCTGCCCCTTGCGGTACCAAACCGTATCGCCGAAAAAACGCACATGATTTTTGTAATAGATGCTGTCAATATCAGCATGCTCATTAATCTCTCTGAAAGTAAAGCTTTTTTTTGCCTGTATGCTGTCCAGGAAACTTTTCGCATCCGTTGCCTGTGAACCCGCTGCGTCCTGGTCAGGCGAAGCCTGACCCTCCTTTGAAGCTTGCTTGTCTGGATTAACGCATGTACTTAGCGTCAATAAGATGATACCCGAAATAACCCTATGTTTTGGCATAAACATCGTGACAAAGATTACTTTACGCGTGAGCTGAAGGGCGGGTTGGGTCAGTTCTGCGATAGGCTCACTTTGCCTTTATACGAAAAGGGGTGGAAAAAGATACAGGAAAAGGGCATTCAAATAATACCGCAAGTCTGACGCGAGGATATGCGGACGGAACCGTTAACGCTTGACCTTGAAATAAACTTTGGTGTTTAACGGCACCTTCTGCGGGTCATTAGGAGCCGAGGCCGGATCATCTGAAAAGATTGCAAATTGATCCTTCGTCAAGGATATGATTTCTTTACGATCTTTTCCAATTAACATAGAAATTTTCCCGTTTGATGAGTCGTATTTCCAGGCACCTTTTTCGCTATTATTAGACCGTTCCATGGTCATTGAAAAAGTGCCGTCTTTAAAGAATTCTACATAAGCCCTGGGTGTTGATGGCGGTATGTCAATTCTGTTGCCTTGAACAAGCGCGTAATCCATTTCCCATTTTTTACATAGCAGCTTGGTTACGCTATCGGCAGGCAGACTAATATTTTGTGCATGTGCTGTCGTTTGGAATGCCATGATGATAACAACGCTGGCACAGATGAAATTCTTCATTGATTTTTTTAGTTTAGGAGTCTGGCGCTTTTGATTTTTATATAAATATAAGCCGTTTCTCCCAAAACAAAAAAAGCACCAATTCACAAAGGTGCCTTTTCTATTGAATTATGGAAAAGTATTAAACGAAAAAAGACAAGTCACCAGTGACATTCGGGCAAATGAAAATGAGCCGATTTTTTGGATACTATACAATAGTTTTAGTTTTCTTTCCAAGCTAAGACTTGCGAATTTGCTGCTTGCCTTTCATCAGTTTTTGAGACCTGATAAATTCACTAATTTGTCTTTCCTCTTCTTGTGTAAGTGTACCTTGGCCGCCTATGCTGTCAACATCAAGTTCTCTAGTTTTGTTTTTCTTTTTTGGAAGCGAGAAGTGGGGTCTTTTATTTATTAAATATACTCAAAATCTACTTATAAAACAAAAAAGCACCCATTTACACAGGTGCCTTTTCTATTGAATTATGGAAAAGTATTAAACGGAAAACGATGAGCCGCAGCCGCAGGTACTTGACGCATTAGGGTTATTGAAAGTGAACCCACGGGCGTTCAGGCCGTCCTGGAAATCCACTACCATGCCCACCAAATACAGGCCATGAGCTTTATGCATAAAAACGCGGATACCTTCGATATCGTATTCCTGGTCGCCGTCTTTTTTCTGGTCGAAGCCCAGCACATAGCTCATGCCTGAGCAGCCGCCGCCTTCAACGCCGACACGCAGCCCGAAATCCTCGCCTATTTCTTGCTGCTCCCGTAATTTTCTCAGTTCTTTCACCGCGCCTTCGGTAAAGCTTACGGGTGCGGTTTCAACAGCTGTACTCATCTTATTTGAAATTAAACATACAAATATAAGGTAAATTGCAGATTTTTGTCACCTATCAGCCAATTATGACCTTCTTACAACACTGAGCTTATGCAGATAAACTATTTACTCGATATATTAAAATTTACGCTGGCCGGCGTCGGTACGGTCTATGTCGCATTCTATTTGGTCAAGCCTTATCTCGACCGCGCGGAAAAAGTGCAGCTGGCTGAACTAAAAAAGACCATCGCCGGACAGACACTGCCGCTCAAATTCCAGGCCTATGAACGGTTGGTACTTTTTGTAGAGCGGGTAAACCCGGCCAACATGCTGCTGCGTTTGCACGGCACTTCCTATTCGGCGCATGAGCTGCACAGCCTGGTGGTGAAAGAGATTCGCGACGAATTCCAGCACAATGTTACGCAGCAGATCTATGTGAGCGAGCGCGCCTGGAACGTCGTTCGGCGGGTAAAGGACGATACCATGAGCGTGGTGACCAACGCGGTAAAGGCCCTGCCCGAAACAGCGACCGGCCTCGACCTGGGTAAAACCATCCTGGCGCACCTGGCATCGCTGCAGGATAACCCCTATGACATTGCCACCAGCATGATCCGCAAGGATATGGAAGAACTGTTTTAATGTCGAATTTCGAATTTGGAATATCGAATTTGAAGAGTGGCTCAAATTTGAAACTAATCCCAAATAACTAAATTCGAAATTGAACATTCGACATTCGAAATCAATGAAATTCAAAACCACGTCAGGTATCGAACTCAAAGAGGTTTACACCGAACCTTCCGGCATGAATGAATTGCCGGGCGAATTTCCGTTTACCCGCGGCATACAAAAAGACATGTACCGCGGCAAGCCTTGGACTATGCGCCAGTACGCCGGGTTTTCTACTGCCGAAGAGTCTAACAAACGTTACCATTATTTATTGAGCCAGGGCACCATGGGGCTTTCCGTGGCTTTCGACCTGCCCACGCAGATCGGTTATGATTCGGATAATGCTATGGCCGAAGGCGAAGTCGGCAAAGTTGGCGTGGCCATCGATTCGCTGCGCGACATGGAGGTTTTGTTTGATGGCATTCAACTGAAGGATATCACCACATCGATGACCATCAATGCCACGGCCCCTATATTATTAGGTATGTATATAGCCCTGGCCAAAAAACAAGGCGCCGACCTGAAGCAGTTATCGGGCACGGTACAAAACGATATATTAAAGGAATACGCCGCACGTGGTACTTATATCTATCCGCCCGGCCCTTCGATGCGGTTGATCACCGATGTGTTCGAATATTGCAGCAAGGAGGTGCCGAAATGGAACACCATTTCTATCTCGGGTTATCATATCCGTGAGGCTGGCTCGACAGCGGTGCAGGAACTGGCATTTACTTTAGCCAATGGCAAGGCTTACCTGAAAGCCGCTTTGGAAAAAGGACTCGATATTAACGTGTTCGCCAAAAGGCTGTCATTCTTTTTCAATTGCCATAACAATTTCTTCGAGGAGATAGCCAAGTTTCGCGCCGCACGCCGGATGTGGGCGTATATCACTAAAGATCTGGGCGCTACCGATCCCGGCGCGCAAAAGCTGCGCTTCCATGCGCAAACCGGCGGTTCGACTTTAACGGCGCAGCAGCCGATGAATAATATCGTCCGTGTAAGCACGCAGGCCCTGGCAGCAGTTTTGGGCGGAACGCAGTCGCTGCATACCAATGGTTATGATGAAGCATTGTCTCTCCCTACTGAAGCGGCGGCGAAGATCGCCCTGCGAACCCAACAGATCATTGCCTTTGAAAGCGGCGTTACCGACACGGTTGACCCACTGGCCGGCTCCTATTTTATAGAGGCGCTGACGGACGAACTGGAAAAAGAAGCGCAGCGATACATTGACAAGATCGATGCCATGGGCGGCGCGGTGAAGGCCATCGAGCAGGATTACATCCAGCAGGAGATTGCCAGTTCGGCTTACGAATACCAGAACCAGGTGGAGGCAGGTGAACGAACGATTGTCGGGGTGAACAAATACGCCGAAAATGAAGCTCCTGCTGAAAACGTTTTCCGTGTCGATGATTCTATCGGGAAGGCACAGTCCGACAAACTTAAGTCCCTGAGAGCTGAGCGGGATAACCTGGCCGTACAGGAAGCGCTTGCACAATTGAAGCAGGCTGCTGTTGGTACGCAAAACCTGATGCCGTTTATATTAAGCGCGGTGGAAAGCTACGCCACCCTCGGCGAAATAGCCGATACGATGCGGAGCGTATTTGGTGAATACTGAGGGCGCAAAAATCAGACAAAACTTTTTAAACATTCCCGGCGGTACTCTCGTTGAAATAGAGAGGGGAGCTGAAAACAGCGCGGGGAAAATTAAAAAATCGTGTTTTTGTAACCAACAGTTAATTATACCGCGCACGTGCAAAATATAAGATTTTTATTCTGAATTTCTGCAAGAGGAGAGGTTAATAAATGATGAATTTATTCAATAAAAATTTCAAATTTTATTTTTTAAATAGACTTTTTTTTGAATATTCGATGTTCCGTAGCAACCCCATCGGATGCTTGTCAGGGGGCTTGTAAATCAATAAATTAATTGAAACTATATGGATAAAACTTGTACTACCGTCTGGAACAACTGCCTACAGATCATTAAGGATAACATCCCGGCCCAGAGCTTTAAAACTTGGTTCGAGCCGATCAAAGCTCTGAGGATAGAAGGAAGCGTTCTGACGATACAAGTGCCAAGTTTGTTTTTCTACGAATGGCTCGAAGAACATTATGTGGGCCTTTTGCGTAAAACCATCAAAAAACAACTTGGAGAAGAAGGGCGCCTGGAGTACAACATCGTTGTAGAACAGTCGTCTTCGAGCAAGCCATATACAACGAATATGCCCTCGAACGGGAACGGTGCCGAAACGAAAAATCAATCGATGCCCGTGCCCATCTCCATTAATAAGGACATCAAAAATCCGTTTGTAATACCCGGATTGAAGAAACTGAACGTGGACCCTCAGCTGAATCCCCAATATACCTTCGAAAGTTTTGTGGAAGGCGATTGCAACCGTCTTGCACGGTCGGCGGGTTACGCTGTTGCAGCAAAACCGGGGGGCACATCCTTCAATCCGCTGATGATCTATGGCGGCGTCGGTTTGGGCAAAACTCACCTGGCACAGGCTATCGGTAACGAGATCAGGACCAAGCTGCCGGACAAACTGGTGTTATATGTATCCTGCGAAAAGTTTACCCAGCAATTCGTCGATGCGCTGAAACACAATAACATCAACGATTTTGTAAACTTCTACCAGGCCATCGACGTGCTGATCATGGACGATGTGCACAATTTCGCCGGCAAAGAAAAAACACAGGATTTCTTCTTCCATATTTTCAACCACCTGCACCAGTCGGGCAAGCAGCTGATCATTACGTCAGATAAAGCGCCAAAGGACCTGGCCGGTTTGGAAGAACGTTTATTATCAAGATTCAAATGGGGCCTTTCGGCCGATCTGCAGGTTCCGGACCTGGAGACCCGCATGGCCATCCTCAAAAATAAAATATACCTGGACGGTATCGATCTGTCGAACGATGTATTGGAATATGTTGCCCACAATATCGACAACAACGTGCGCGAACTGGAAGGCGCGATGGTGTCCCTGCTGGCGCAATCGACGCTGAACCGCAAGGAGATCGACCTGAACCTGGCCAAGCAGATGCTGAAGAATTTTGTGAAGAATTCTTCCAAGGAAATTTCGATGGAATACATCCAGAGCCTCGTTTGCGAGTACTTCGAGGTGCCTATCGAGATGGTGAAATCACAAACCCGCAAGCGCGAGATCGTGCAGGCACGTCAGATATCCATGTACCTGGCCAAGGCGCATACCAAGAGCTCGCTGAAATCTATCGGCAGCTTCTTTGGCGGCCGCGACCACTCGACCGTGATCTACGCCTGCCAAACCGTTGAGGACCTGATCGATACCGACAAAAAATTCAAAGGCTACGTAGCCGATATACAAAAGAAACTCAAGATGTCGTAAACCGCGACCGCACCACAAGATTATGAGCGCTATTGCTAATGCAGTGGCGCTTTTTGTTTTAACAAACCATGTCATTGCGAGGAGGTACGACGAAGCAACCTCGTAGCTGTGCTTGCGGACTATGCATTGGCGACGAGTTTGCTTCACCACCCTCATCGCATCACCTCTGCCGTGGTTCGCAATGACAAATTTTATTAAAACTTTTTACAACACCCCCAATTTCACCAACCCGTAAAACAGCGCCGTACTATGCATCGCCTGCAATATCTTATTATCCAAAAGCAATTGCTTCACTTCGTCGATGCTATATTCATGCACGATAAGTTCTTCATGGTCATCGAGCGCTTGTTCCTGTACTTTTTTGCCGCCGCGGGCAAGGTAGCTGTAAACGAAATTGTTTGCGGTTGAAGGGTTGGAGCATAACTCGCAGAGCGGTTCAAAATCATCGAACTGGTAGCCGGTTTCTTCCAGCAGTTCGCGTCGAAGAGCTTGCAGCGGCGTTTCACCTTCGTCCACAACCCCGCCGGGAATTTCAAGCGAGATAATATCGGCGGCATGACGATATTGGGTCACCATCAGTACTTTATTTTCTTCAGTGATCGCTACTGCATTCACCCACGAGCCATATTCAAGCACATAATAGTCATCGACGATGGTGCCATTAGGCATCTTGCAGGTATCTACCCGCAGCGTCGCCCATTTGCCCTTATGAATATATTTTGAGGAGAGGAATTTCCAGCGAAGATCCATCAATTATTGAATTATTGATTTATTGAATTATTGATTAAAAGCGAAAATAGCAACTGTTTCCCACTATTCATTAATTCAATAATTCAATAAATCAGTCATGCAATAATTAACCCTACCAGCTCCCGCTCGATCCGCCTCCGCCGAAGTCGCCGCCGCCGAAACCGCCAAAGCCGCCTGAGTCGCCGCCACCACCGCTGTCGCCGCCCGAGAAACCGCCCCAGCCACCGCTGCCTCTGCCCAGCATACTGCCGGCCAGGAACCACCAGAACGGGCTTGCGCCGCCCCGGCTGTCGATGATCTGCCCGCCGCCGCCGCGACCGCGGAAAATGACAATGAGAATAACGATAACGATAATGATCAGTGCTGCGATACTGCCGCCTCCATTATTGCCGTGCTGCTTCTTAGCCGCCTTATATTCACCTTTCGTGTATTTGATGAGGTCGTCAACCGCAGCGTTAAGGCCGCCATAATAGTCGTTATTCCTAAAACGCGGCTTCATATCGTTCTCGATGATCTCATGCGTGATGGCGTCAGGCACGGCTGCCTCGACACCATAGCCTGTTTGTATCGTCATCTTGCGATCGCCCATGGCCACAAGGACCAGGATACCGTTGTTCTTGCCTTTTTGCCCGATTCCCCAGGCGCGACCCACCTTTTGACCGTAATCGGCAATATCATACTGCCCTACCGATTTCATGATCAGTATAGCGATCTGGGTCGAGGTAGAATCGTCGAATGCGTCCAATTTCCGCTCCAGGCTTTGCCTGTCGGCATCCGACAGCGTATTGGTATAGTCGGTTACCAGCGTGCTCGGTTTTTCCGGCAGCTGCTGCGCCCATGCGCCGAAAGCGCATATAATAAGGCAACAGGATACTATGATCTTTTTGAACATGTCGTTTCGATTAATTGCCATCCATGAAGGCGATGTCGTCCGGGAGCTCATTCTGGCCGCCATCCTGGTGAGGGAAAAATTTCTGCAAATGCTCCCCTGATATCTTCAGGCCCGTCACAATGCCTTCCACCAGGTCGCCGAACTTGAAATGATTCAACATCTCTTCTTTTACATCGTCCCAAAAGTTTTTGGGCACAAGCTTGTTCAGCCCGCGGTCGCCGATGATGGCAAATTTCCGGTCAACCGTAGCCAGGTAGATCAGCACGCCGTTACGCGCCTTGGTCTTGTGCATATCCAGCTGGTGGAAGTATTTGGCCGCGCGGTCCAACGGATTCTCGCTGCAGCTTTGTTCGATACAGACGCGTATCTGGCCCGAGGTGTGCTTTTCGGCATCCTCTATCGCCTTACGGATACGCAGTTGTTCTTCTTCATTGAATAATGCCATGATTACACCGATATGTTTGTGATTACACCGATTTATAAAGTTACACCAAATCTAATCGGTGTAATCATTTATTAAATCGGTGTAATCCAAAATTAAAACTGAACCTTTGGCGCCTGGGCCGATGATGCTTCCGCCTGGAAATAGCCTTTTTCCTTGAAGCCAAACATATTCGCTATGATGTTGCTTGGGAACGATTTTATTTTAGTATCGTATGCCTGTACAGCTCCGTTAAAGTCATCACGTGCGACATTGATACGATTCTCGGTACCTTCCAATTGCGCCTGGAGGGTCGAAAAGTTCTCGGTCGCCTTTAATTCGGGGTACCGCTCCGAAGCGACGAGCAAACGGCCTAATGCGGTAGTCAGCTGGCCTTGTGCAGCCTGGAATTTTTGGATAGCAGCAGGGTCCAGCTTACTGGCGTCAACGGTTATCGAAGTAGCCTTGGCACGTGCGTTAGTCACGTCAACCAGTGTGCTTTTTTCAAAATTGGCAACACCCTTTACGGTAGCTACCAGGTTAGGCACCAGGTCGGCGCGGCGCTGATAGGCCGACTGAACGACGCCCCATTTTTGCTGGGCCGCCTGGTCAAGCGACACCATGCTATTATAGCTGTTGCAGCTGCCGCAGCCGCCGATCAACAGGATCGCTGCGATCACGATCAATACTATGTACGAAGTTTTCATTGTTTTCTTTTAATGATTTAAAAGTTGAATTTACAACTTTGATGACAAAACCTATACCGTTGTTACATTTTGTGTACGGGAGCGACTTTTTGGCAGATATGTAAACCCGTCATGGCGAGGAACGAAGCCATCTCTACACAGGACAGTCAAAACCACAATGCATCGTTCGGAGATTGCTTCGTCGTACCTCCTCGCAATGACGCATGAGAAAGGTTTTGTAAATAAATTGTTGTTTTAACACTTTTATTTAGAAATTCCTTTTTTGCCCCTATATTAGGTCGGCAATACCAACTTTCAGTTTGCAGTTTTGAGTTGGCAGTGGGCGGTACTTTTCATCGAGTATGCAAACTGCGCACCGGCAACTGCAAACTGTATTATAGTCCATATACTATTGAAAAGATTTTATACCTGCCTGACGGCAAAATCGCTCTTATTTATTGTGTTTTGCTGCTTTGCAGGCAATTACGCTTTCGCTCAAAAGGCTAACGCCAATTATCGTTACCATATTAAAAGAGCCACTTCGGAAATTAAGATAGATGGCGTGATGGACGAACAGGCCTGGGCGCAGGCCGATTCAGCCGCTAACTTCTACATGGTGCTCCCAATGGACACAAGCCTTTCCAAAGTAAAAACCGTAGTACGCATGACCTACGACGATAACAACCTGTACATCCTGGTGACCAATTATAATTTGCTGCCGGGACCGTACATGGTGGAATCGATGAAGCGGGACTGGAACTTTGTAAAGAATGACAACTTTATCTTTTTTATCGACCCCTTCAACGACCGGACCGACGGTTTTACTTTCGGCGCCAATGCGGCGGGCGGACAATGGGACGGCAGTATGTATGCCGGCGGCAGCGTCGATCTGAACTGGGACAATAAATGGTATTCGGCAGTCAAAAATTATCCCGACAAATGGGTTTTCGAAGCATCTATCCCCTTCAAAAGTATCCGCTATAAAAAAGGCATCCGCGAATGGGGCATCAATTTCAGCCGGAACGATCTGAAAGCCGCCGAAAAGTCGGCATGGGCGCCCGTGCCGAGGCAATTCCCCACAGCTTCGTTAGCCTATACCGGCACCCTGGTGTGGGACGAAGATCCGCCGACAGCTTCAAGCAACGTTTCCATTATACCTTACGCCCTCGCCGGGGTGACCAAAGATTACAAGGCCGGAACGGCGCCCCAATTTAAAAAAGAACTGGGCGGCGACGCCAAAATATCAGTAACACCGTCGCTGAACCTCGACCTGACCGTAAACCCGGATTTCTCGCAGGTTGATGTAGATCAGCAGGTGATCAACCTGAGCAGGTACCAGCTTTTCTTCCCCGAAAAGCGACAGTTCTTCCTGGAGAACGGCGACCTCTTCTACAATTTCGGCTATTCAGATATCCGGCCCTTCTTTTCAAGGCAGATCGGCCTGCTGCAGACGATTGACGGAGGCGCAAGGCTTACCGGAAAATTGGATAAGGACTGGCGCATCGGTGTGATGGATATCCAAACTGAAAACTCAGCCGAGAACGCGATAGACGGAGCAAATTATGGCGTGATCACCTTACAACGCCGCGTGCTCGACCGGTCGAACATCGGCTTCATGTTCGTTAACAAAGACATTACAGGATCGCTTCCAGGCGTCACCAACCTGAACAATAGCAATATTGGCGCCGAATTCAACCTGGCCTCTACCAGCAACATGTGGACGGGGAAGCTGCTTGGCCTCAAGTCCTTCACCCCCGGCAAACAGGGGCACGACCTGGTGCTGGCCGACCATATCCAATACTTTAGTAAGTACTGGCAGCTTTATCTCCAGGAAGAATATGTCGGCAAAAATTATACGGCCTCAGTAGGCTTTTTGCCGAGGGTGGGGTACGTGAAACTGAGCCCGCTCGTATTGCACAATTTCTTCCCGAAAAAAGGCAAGATATTGAGTCACGGCGTACAATTCACCTCGAACTACTTCTTTAACGAGAGTTTCCAGCGGACGGATAATGAAAGCGCATTATCTTATATTATGACTTTCCGCGACCGCAGCACAATTACAGTATCAGGCATCAATGATTACGTAAAGCTGCAGGCTCCTTTCGACCCAACCAATACCGGCAAGGACAGTTTGGCTATCGGCACCCAGCATCGATACAACTCGCTGGACATCCTTATTAACTCCAAACCTCAAAGCGTATTTACCTATTCTATCGAAGGTGTAAGCGGGGGTTATTACGATAACGGCCACCGCCTGACGGTCAGCGGAACCGTCGGTTACCGCATCCAGCCGTATGTCAATATCGCTGTAAACGCAAACTATACTGATCTGCGCCTGCCGCAGCCTTATGGCGATACGCGGTTTACGCTGGTCGGCCCGAAAGTGGATATTACGTTTACCAACACATTGTATTTCACCACGTATGTGCAGTATGATGATCAGCAAAAGAACATGAATATCAATACCCGTTTCCAGTGGCGTTACCGGCCGGCTTCGGACTTCTTTATTGTATATGGAGAGAATTCAATTCCAACGCCCTATCAGCCCAAAAACCGGCAGCTGATCATTAAATGGACCTATTGGTGTAATCTTTAACTTGATGTCGAATTTCGAATTTTCAATTTCGAATTTTATTTATTAATGAATATTCTAAATTTACCAAAGTTAACCTCTATAAACCACGTTCAAATGAAGACATCACTCAAATTAGCGGTGATCCCGGCGGTGATCTGCCTGGCGGGATTTACCTTGATCAAACCGCAGGCAAAATCGGGCTGGGTAAGCCTGTTCGATGGCAAAACGCTCAAAGGCTGGCACGAGTATGGCCGAACCGGGCCCATTACCGATTGGACGGTACAGGATGGCGCCATGGTCAGCAAAGATCCCAAAAAGAAAGACGACCACAGCTATATTACAACCGACAAGAAATACGCAAACTTTGAGTTGAAGTGGGAATGGAAAGTGGACAAAGGCAGCAACAGCGGCGTAATATACCACGTGCAGGAGGATGCAACACATCACGCGCCTTACGAAACCGGTCCGGAATACCAGATCCTCGACGACAAAGGTTTTCCTGAAAAGGTTGAACCATGGCAGACGGCAGGCGCTGATTATGGTATGCATGTGCCCAACGACCAGAAGAAGTTGATGCCGGTGGGACAGTGGAACACCAGCCGCCTCGTTTTCAACCACGGGCATGTGGAGCATTGGCTGAACGGTAAAAAGATCGTCGAGTTTACCGCCTGGGACGCCGACTGGAACAAAAAACGCCTGGCAGGTAAGTGGAAAGATTATCCCGATTACGGCGCAGCTAAAACCGGCGTGATCGCTTTGCAATGCGAAGCAGGTAAGGTATATTATAAAAATGTTGAAATAAAGGAATTATAAACACCAGTCGTCATGGCGAGCGATAGCGTGGCCATCTCTGCACATGCAAGTCGATTGTGCTCATGCATAGTTCAGAGATTGCTTCGTTCCTCGCAATGACGCTTTCTATTAATCCCCAATGGAAGAAGAAAACAAACCAAACTCCCGCCGCGAGTTTCTCAAAAAATCGGCGATAGCTGCAGCCAGCTTTACTATCGTTCCGCGCTTTGTGCTGGGTAAGGGCTTTATTGCGCCGAGTGATCAGCTGACCAAGGGCATTGTCGGCATTGGCGGTATGGGTAAGAACCATATCCCGTACGGCGGCACGCGCGTAGTGGCGCTTTGCGACGTCGATAAGAACCACCTGCAGGAAGCCTCCAGGATGGTAAACAACGGCGCCAAGCTCTTCGGCGATTACCGCGAACTGATCCAGTTGCCCGAGGTTGACATTGTGCACGTGGCTACCCCTCCGCACTGGCATGCAATCATCGCTGCCGATGCCGCCCGGGCAGGAAAAGACGTGTGGTGTGAAAAGCCCATGACGCATACCATCGGAGAAGGTAAACGCCTGGTAGAAGCCGTGCAGCAAAATGGCCGTATTTTCAGGCTGAACACCTGGTTCCGCTTCAGCGATACATTTTATGGAATGGGTACCACAGTGAAGCCGATCAAGAAATTGGTAGAAAGCGGCCTGTTAGGCTGGCCGTTGACGGTGACTGTCGGCAAACACACCGGTTTCGACTGGAAGTTTTATTGGGTTGGCAAAACCAATTTGCCGGTAATGCAGGTGCCGCCCGAACTGGATTATGATTTCTGGCTCGGCCCTGCGCCTTATAAGCCCTATCACCCGCACCGTGTACATCAAACCTTCCGCGGCTATTGGGATTATGATGGAGGCGGTTTGAGCGACATGGGGCAGCATTATATCGACCCGATCCAGTACTTTTTAGGCAAGGACGATGATAGCCCGATCTCTGTAGAGCTCGACGCGCCGCAGCAGAATATGGATGCGGTGGGCACCTGGCGCAAGATTACCTATACTTACGCCGACGGCTGCAAGATCGTGCTGGATGGTGAAGGCGCCATTGAAGGCGTACCGTATATCGAAGGGCCAAAAGGTAAATTGTATCCCGGCTTTAAATCGGATATTCCCGACCTGGAAAAGAAATTAGCCGAATTCCCTGACCCGGAACCGCAGGTGACCGACTTCATCGATGCCGTGAAGAACCGGAAGAAATTCGCGCTGAACGAGCAGAACGGCTACCGCTCATGCACTATCGTCAATATGGGTCTTGCTGCGCTGAGATTAGGGCGTTCGCTCAAGTTCGACCCGGTAAAACAGGAATTCATCGGCGACGAAGGCGCCAATCGTTTGATCTTCCCGCCCATGCGCGGCCCCTGGACCATTTAATCTGAACCAACCATGAAGAAAGTATTTTACACCATTATATTACTATCCGGGTTGGCGATGACAGTCAACGCGCAGTCCGATAAAATAACGGCCATCCTGGATAAGGAACCGGCAAACAATGCTGCTGAATTGAACACCAATGCGGCAGCGACCGCTCAATTGGGCGAATCGGGAATCGTCAGCATGCTCAATAGGCTGCAGCCAAATGGCACGGCCGACAACACGAAAATTTATGACGCCATCAGCGGCTTTTCTTTTTACACCACGCAAACTGGTAAAGAAGCCTGGCGCACGATGGCGGCGAAAGCCTACTGCCGGGCATTGCCCAAAATAACCGATCCATATAACGAGGCGTTCATTATCAGCCAGCTTCAAATTGTTGGAAAGGATGATGCTGTTCCGACGCTGAAAAAGTATTTGGAAGACAAGCGTTTATGTGATCCTGCCGCCCGTGCTTTGGTGAAGGTGGGTACACTTGCGGCGAAAGCTGTTTTGAGATCGGCGTTGCCAGCATCAAAGGATTCCTGCCGGCTATCGATAGTCGAAGCCCTGGGTGATAGTAAAGACGCGTTGGCCGTCAAAAGTATTAGCGCGGTCATCGGCAAAGATGAAAATCTCACTAAGGTCGCGCTGTACGCACTGGCGCAGATTGCCAGCCCGCCATCGGCTACTTTGATGGCTACTTCCGCACAAAAAGCTGCGTTTACTTTTGATGGAACCAATGCAACATCATCTTATTTGCGGTATATCCGCAACCTGGGCAAAAAGAATACGGTAACGGCCATTAACCTCGCAAAAGCGCTAAACAGCAAAGCCGCTTCAGCCAGCCAGGAACAGACCGAAACGGCTGCCTTGAAAATACTCGTGGACATCGAGGGTGCTAAAAGTACGCCTTTGCTGATCGCAGCAGCGCGCAATAGCAACCCGAAATACCGTGACGCTGCCCTGAAATTCGCCGGTCCATACCTCTCTGCTACAACAGACGGGCAGTGGATCAAAGAATTGGGCAAAGCAGACGCTACGGAAAAAGCGGCCATCATCACCATGCTGGGCAATAACCATGTACAGGCCGCATTGCCTTCGGCCTTAAATGGATTGAAGAGCACGGATAAAGGCGTTGTGCTGGCTTCGATCAAAGCATCGCAACAGATCGGCCAGGATAAAGCATTGAATGACCTGCTCACCGTTCTGAAAACCGGCGACGCCGACGAAATAATCGCCGTCCAAAACGCATTGCTGGTGATGAAAGGCCCGGGCGTGGTGGATAAAGTCGCAAAAGCATTGCCCGATGCGCCGGACCAGGCTAAACCTGCACTGATAGGTGTTTTAGCCGCGCGAAAAGCACATAGCAAGATCGAAGTGGTGACACCGTTGCTTAATAGCTCGGACGCAAATGTCCGTTCAGCAGCCTACGCTTCTCTGGACCAGCTTTCCGGCCCGGATAACCTCGATCAGTTATTTAGCTTATTGGCATCGTCCGATAAACCGTCAGAAACGGCCAACGTACAGTCAGCTATTATTGCTGTGGTAGGCGGAGCGACTGATAAATCGGCACAAAGTACTGCCGTACTTGCGCAAATGGACAAACAGTCTGCTGATAAGAAGCCACGCTACTTTAATATCCTTGCGGCTATCGGCGATAAACCCTCACTGGGTGCGGTGTCAAAGGCCTACAACTCAGGCGATGCGATAGCGCAAAAAGCCGCGGTGACAGCGCTGACTCAATGGTCGAACGTAAGCGCCGGACCCGTTTTGCTGTCCATTAGCAACCATGCGACCGACGCAGCGTTGCAAGACCAGGCACTGCGGGGTTACGTAGCCATGATCGCTAAGTCAGCTTACCCTGATGACGAAAAAGTGATCTACCTGCGCGATGCCATGGATGCTGCGCAAACCGTGCCACAGAAGAAACTGATATTGGAAGAGGTTGGCAACGTCAAAACCTTCCCGGCGCTGGTGTTTGTCAGCAAATACCTGGACGACGCGCAGTTACAGGGTATCGCTGCCGATGATGCGTCTTCCATCGCTTTATCAAATAAAGATTTTTACGGCGAAGACGTGAAGCTTTGGCTGAACAAAGCGATACAGATCAAAAAAGGCGGCGACAGCGATTATGAAAAGGTGGCTATCCGCAAATTCATCGCCGAAATGCCGAACGATCCGGGATTGGTGCCCTTATTTAACAACACCGATCTGACCGGCTGGAAAGGGCTGGTAGGCACCCCGCTCACCCGTGCCAAAATGGATGCGCAAACTTTAGCCAAAGAGCAGCAAAAGGCCGACTCGATCATGCGCAAAGGCTGGTACGTAAAAGATGGTGTGCTGAATTTTAGTGGTGACGGTGAAAATATCTGCACCACGAAACAGTACCGCAACTTTGAAATGTACGTCGATTGGAAGATCGAACCTAAAGGCGATGCCGGCATTTACCTGCGCGGTTCACCACAGGTGCAA
>JAFDZL010000502.1 GCA_018266935.1 Bacteroidota bacterium
ATGTACGGATGCCGATAATGGATGGGTATGAAACTGCTGCGCTGATACAGGAGCGTGATAAGCTAAGGCATATCCCTATCATTTTCATTACCGCCCAGGATTATGAAGATGAGTCGGTTTACAAAGGCTATGAAGCGGGCGGTGTGGATTTTATTCTGAAACCAATAAATCCCGAGATTTTACGCGCCAAAGTGACCGTGTTTGCCGAAATGCAGCGAAAAAATACCCTGCTGCGGCAGCAGGAAGAGGAGCTAAGGGTGATGAACAATGAGTTGCTGGAACTGAACCGCGACCTTGAACAAAGGGTAAGTGACCGGACTACCGAACTGGAACACCTGAACGAAGAATTGCGCGCGCTGAACTTGTCTAAGGATAAATTTCTGTCCGTTATTTCGCACGACCTGCGAAACCCGCTTACGTCATTGCTGCTCGCATCCAAGAACCTGATCGACAAATCGGAGACCATACCGCCGAAAGAGCTCCAGATGGTCTCAGGTATTATTCATCGCACATCCAACAAGATACTAATGCAATTGAATGAGTTGGTGGAATGGGCGAAGGAACAACGTCAAAAGACGAACTTCAACCCGGAAAAAATACAGCTTCACACCAGGATAGCCGAATCGCTCGAATTGCTGCGGGCTAATGCCATACAGAAAGCCGTCCGCCTGGAAAATAATATTGATGACGACGTTTATGTTTATGCCGACTCGCTGATGCTCCGTTCAATATTACAGAACATCGTCACCAACGCCATTAAATTTACTCCGAACGGGAAAGGGACGGTTCGGGTTTCGTCGCAGACGCTCAATTCCATGATCGAGGTGAGTGTTGAAGACACCGGCGTCGGCATGTCTAATGATGTTCGCCAGCGGCTGATGGAAAATTTCGACATTTCTATCCCCGGTACCAACCAGGAGAAAGGATCGGGCCTGGGCTTATTGCTGGTGAAAGACTTCGTCGCCCAACATGGCGGCTCCATCGCCGTCGATAGCGAACCCGGAAAAGGAACCCGCTTCAGGTTTACTATACCGAAATATGAAGAGATAGTATTCCAGGAAAGCGAGAACTGAACAATAGAAAAGTCCCTGGATTTCCAGGGACTTTATACTGTTTAAAGGTATATGCGGAGCTTTACTAGGATGGCAAAGCAACCGGGGCTTATGCTTTTTTCACAAACTCGGATTTGAGCGCCATCGCGCCGAACCCATCGATCCTGCAGTCAATATTATGGTCACTATCTATCAAACGAATGTTTTTGACTTTGGTTCCGGCCTTTATACTCTGGGACGAACCTTTTACCGGGAGATTCTTTATAATGACTACCGAATCACCATTTTTTAAAACATTCCCGTTGCAATCCTTTACTATAAAGTGATCAATGGTGGTGCTTTCGCCCTCCGGATTCCACTCATGACCACATTCGGGACAGACCAGCAGGCTGTTCATTTCATACGTGAAGGCTGACTTACACAGTGGGCAAGGAGGTAGTTCTATCATAATAAAATTGGATAATATTGTTTATGAAGTCTCTCGCCAGAGCTTCCTGATCACAAAAAAAGCCTTCGGACTTATGTCTAAAGGCTTTTGACTTATTTCGTGGTATCAGCTGGAATCGAACCAGCGACACAAGGATTTTCAGTCCTTTGCTCTACCAACTGAGCTATGATACCGTCCTGTTGGGGCTGCAAATGTAGCCAGTTTTTTCGGTTATGAAAAACTTTTTTCAAAAAGCTTATTGGGCGAAGGCTGTCTGCCAGCGCGCCGGGCTAAATGCCTAAACCCAAAAGCCCGTGTTGGGCTCCAAAATTCAATGGCGAAATTAACGTAATCCTTGTACGGATCATTTTTCTGATTCGCCGTTGCCGCAGCGAGCGGTAACGTGAAAAAAAATCCAAAAAAAATTAACAAGACATCAAAACCCATGATTGAATTCTTGGAAATTGACCTGATAGATAAAAAGTTTGCAATTAATCTGCCAGTTCAGCGATGTTTTTTAATATTTTCAAAAAAATGCAGGAAATATTGTTTAAATCATATATAATTTCACAAATAATTCGATATTGCATATAAATTACCGATTCGAACCAATTTAATTAATTATAAACCTATTTTTTGAACTCATTTCATGAAAAAAATCGAGGCAATTATTCGTACTTCAAAATTTGAAGTCGTCAAAGATGCCCTTAAAGAGGCGGGTATTGACTTTTTCTCGTATTGGGAATGCTCCGGGGTCGGTAACGAGCAAGTAACTGACCACCATAGTTATCGCGGTACCGTGTATGACACGCATTTTCTTTCCAGGCTATTTATTTCGATCGTGTTGAAAGATGAAAACCTGGACAAGACGGTTGCGGCCATAGAAAAGTCTGCCTACACCGGTGAAATTGGGGACGGTATGATCTTTACGTACAGTATTGAAGAATCCGTCCGGATCAGAACAGGCGAACGGGGCCGCGCCTCGACCACCGGCCCGAGCGACGAGAAAAAATAATTGTTAAACCAATCACTCCATTCAGATGACAAAAAAATTACTTGTATACTTATTGATAGCATTACTGAATATTTCGTTTAGCGACACTTTCGCTCAGACAACACGAAAGCCCGATCCTTCCGGCGTAAACACGGGCACATCAGCGGATATAGACACTGCTGCGTTCAAAGTGGTGGATACGTTAGCGAAGAAAAAAGACACTACGGTGGCGGCTGTAAACAGCTCTGTTAAAAAGCTGGCAACTGCCGTTTCAAACGTGGCCAATGCTGATGGCAAAAATAAAGTGGGCATCAACCTGGTTTGGCTATTGATCACCGGGTTTTTGGTATTCTTCATGCAGGCAGGCTTCGCGCTGGTGGAAACCGGCTTGACCAGGGCCAAAAACGTGGCACATACCATGGCGATGAACCTGTTTGTTTACCCGGCAGGCTGCCTGGGATTTTTCGTTTGTGGTTTTGCACTAATGTTCGGCGGTGTTGGCGCTTTGGGCACCCTTGGCGGATTTGACGGACTAAACCAGGAATTTACCGTCACGCTCTTCCATCATACGTTCGGATTGTGGGGCACTAAAGGATTTTTCATGAACGGCGTGTATGATGTTGGCGTTTTGGGATTCTTCGTGTTCCAGGCCGTGTTTATGGATGCCACCGCCACTATCCCGACCGGAGCAATGGCTGAAAGATGGAAATTTGCATCATTCGCACTTTCCGGTGTATTGATCGGCGGCCTGATCTACCCCCTGTACGGAAACTGGGTTTGGGGCGGCGGTTGGTTGTCGCAATTAGGCGTTAATTTTGGCCTCGGTCACGGACACCTGGATTTTGCAGGGTCTTCGGTAGTGCATCTATCCGGCGGGGTGCTGGCATTTGTCGGCGCCAGGATGATCGGTCCTCGCCTGGGTAAATACAATAAAGACGGATCGGCGAACGCCATCCCGGGGCACAACATTCCGATGGCCGTTTTAGGTACGCTGGTGCTTGCTTTCGGCTGGTTCGGATTTAATTCCGGTTCGACATTTGCAGGAACCGATTTCCGGTTTGCCGTAGTAGCTTTCAATACCATGATCGCTTCGTGCGGTGGCGTGGCGGCTTCCACGCTATGGATATGGTTCGTAAGAGGCAACAAGCCGGATGTCAGTATGATGTGTAACGGGTTGCTCGCCGGGTTGGTGGCCATAACTGCGCCTTGCGCCTACGTGACACCAATGGGCGGATTGATCATCGGGCTGATTTCGGGGGTCATCGTAGTAGAAGTTACGTTCTTTATGGAGAGAAAACTGCGGATCGACGACCCGGTGGGCGCTGTGGCGGTACACGGCGCCAATGGTTTATGGGGTGTACTGGCTTTGGGCCTGTTTGCTGACGGCAACTACGGCGACGGGTTCAACGGTGTAAAGGGAGCTGTTACCGGTTTGTTTTATGGCGGCGGATGGGGACAATTTATTGCTGAGGCTATCGGTGCGGCAACCAATATTGTATTTGTCGGTGTAGCAGGCTGGCTCATGTTCAAATTGCTGGATAAGCTTGTCGGAAACAGGGTGAAACCGGAAGTGGAAATGTGCGGTTTGGATCTGCCCGAAATGGGAATCGACGGCTATTCAGGTATCCGGATGGATAAAAATGCCGAGACACCGCTATCAAGATAGGATAAAAACATAGCGACTGTTAAACACAGCACATATCAAAAGGCCCCAACTCAATGGGGTCTTTTTTTGCGCGACAACGGTGTCTTAATCCACTGCCTAACGTTCCAACTTTACAACATTTCGACATTACAACAATTCGGTTAACTTTGACCAAAATTACTATGCACGCATAATGATCGGGCAAATCATCTTTATCCTCATCCTGGCCGCCGCTATTTGGCTTTTCAGTAAAAATGTGGCCAAAATAAGGCGGAATATACTGCTGGGCCGCGATGTTGATCGCTCTGACAATCCCGGCGAACGATGGAAAACTATGGCGATGGTCGCCCTTGGCCAAAGCAAAATGGGCAAGCGGCCATTAGCTGCTGTGATGCACGTATTTATTTACGTGGGTTTCGTGATCATCAATATCGAAGTGCTGGAAATATTGATCGACGGCGTTTCCGGCTCGCACAGGATTTTTTCGCATCCTTTAGGCGGACTTTATGGCATGCTGATAGGCGGGTTTGAATTTCTGGCCGTCCTTGTGCTGGTTGCCTGTGTCACCTTTTTAATCCGACGGAATATTGGCCGTTTGAAACGCTTTTCAGGCGTTGAAATGACGGAATGGCCGCGCTCGGATGCGAATTATATCCTGATCATCGAGATATTGTTGATGACGGCTTTTCTCACGATGAATGCCGCCGACCATAAGCTGCAATTGCTGAATTACGCGCATTATATCAGAGCGGGCAGTTTCCCGGTCAGCTCAATTTTGAGTCCGTTGCTTCCCGATAATGCAGCTTCGTTGGAAATGATCGAACGAGGCTGCTGGTGGTTTCATATTATCGGGATATTGGCGTTCCTCAATTACCTGCCTTATTCCAAGCATTTTCACATCCTGCTGGCGTTTCCGAATGTTTATTATTCAAACTTGAATCCAAAAGGCAAATTCACCAATATGGCATCTGTCACCAACGAGGTAAAGGCTATGCTCGATCCTTCTTTCGTGCCTGAACCCGTTGAGGTGACCCGGTTTGGAGCCAAAGATGTAACCGACCTGACCTGGAAAAACCTGATGGAAGCATACACCTGCACCGAATGCGGGCGCTGCACCTCCGTTTGCCCGGCGAACCAGACCGGTAAGCTGTTATCGCCGCGCAAGATCATGATGGATACACGCGACAGGATATCGGAGATAGGGAAGGGGATAGATAAAAACGGTAAGGATTTTAAGGACGATAAAACGTTGCTGGATAATTATATCACCCGCGAGGAGCTATGGGCCTGCACTACCTGCAACGCCTGTACCGATGCCTGCCCGGTGAATATCAATCCGCTGGAGATCATCACCGAAATGCGCCGCTACATCGTTATGGAAGAATCGCAGGCGCCGGCGAGTTTGAACAATATGTTCGGCAACGTAGAAAACAACGGCGCGCCGTGGAAATATTCGGCGGCGGATAGATTTAATTGGAAAGAAAGTCATTAGGGCATTAGGTCATTAAGTCATTTTTTAAGCAGGCTTAATGACCCAATGACCCAATGGCCCAATGACTAAATATGGACGAAATACAGGTACCAACAATGGCCGAAATGGCCGCGCAGGGCAAAGAACCCGAAATATTGTTTTGGGTGGGCTGTGCCGGCAGTTTTGACGAGCGAGCGCAGCGTATCACCCGTGATATCTGCAAAATTCTGAACCATGTGGGTATCAGTTTCGCGGTATTGGGTACCGAGGAGAACTGTACCGGCGACCCGGCCAAGCGCGCGGGCAACGAGTTCCTGTTCCAGATGCAGGCGATGATGAATATCCAGGTGCTGAATGGCTATAATATCAAAAAGATCGTCACCGGCTGCCCGCATTGTTTCAATACCATCAAAAATGAGTATCCGGGCCTGGGCGGTAATTACGAAGTGATTCATCATTCGCAGCTGATACAGCAACTCATCGATGAAGGTAAACTGAAAGCCGAAGGCGGTGAAAGTTTCAAAGGGCGTCGCATTACCTATCACGATCCCTGTTACCTCGGTCGCGGCAATGACGTTTATGAAGCCCCGCGCAAAGCCTTAGAAGTACTGGACGCCGACCTGGTCGAAATGAAGCGCTGCAAAAGCAACGGCCTGTGCTGCGGCGCTGGGGGCGCACAAATGTTCAAGGAACCGGAAAAGGGTAATAAAGACATCAATATGGAACGCATGGAAGATGTGCTGGAAAGCAAAGCGACCGTTGTCGCCGCTGCCTGCCCTTTCTGCATGACCATGCTGCGCGACGGCGTAAAAGGTAAGGACAAGGAACAGGAAATACAGGTGCTGGATATTGCGGAGATCACAGCGAGGGCGAATGGGCTGTAATACTGCTTGTTAAAATAGGGCTAGTTTTTAGGTCTTTTCTTTTTAAGTTTCTTTTTTGAGTTGTTAAGCTCAATCGATAATTGTCTTCTTGCGCTGTCAATCTTTTTGTGAGCGATAATGGACGTTTCTTTTTCAAAAGCTAATGAATCATCCCTCGTTGGAACATGGTCGAATTTTTTGGTGAACATATATTTGTTCCCGGAAGGGTCAAAATAGTCAATCGCTAATGAAATCGTATCCTTAGTCTGACCTTTTGACTTGACTGAAAAGTGAGCGAGAATTAAAAAAAGAATAAATTTCTTCATCGGTCTTTAACATGTTTCCGATTATAGGCTATAATCCTCCCGATTTAAAAAACATCAAGGCCTCCCGCAGACTATCCAACCTTTCCGGCTGCATATTCTTTACCGGCAGTTCAAGTACCGTGGCCATAGAGTCAACGTTGCCCTTAGGGTCGTCGTAGGTTTGCACGATGATATCGTCGTTGTTGGCTTTCAATTGCAGTACGCCGTGGTCGGTTTTGCCGAGGTAATCCAGGTCGTTGAACAGATGCAATTGCAGCGAAAAATACTCCTGTTTGCCATGTTGAAAAGTTTTTCTCAGGCGGATGAAATGCTCGGGTGTGACGGTCAGTTCCCAGTTCTTCAGTTTTTCTTCGCCTGAGGGGTCGTAGGCTTCATTCAGGCATCTGTTGCTCCATTGCAGCCATTCCTGTTCATCCATTTTCGGCCCCTGCAAGTATTTGAAGGCACAAACGGGTAAAATGGCCAGCAGGATGAGCGCTTTTCCGTAACGATGAAGAAGTGATCTTAACATGACGCTGTAACCTTATCCGAAATTAATAAATTGACTAAATTTGCCTATGCAATTTTCTGAACAATCGCGGGTTTGGATCTACCAATCCGACAAAGAATTAACGGACGAACAGGCTGCACGGTTACATATTCTGCTCAATAATTTTGCCGCCGAATGGACCGCGCACAACCACCAATTAAAGGCCAAAGCCGAGGTAAGATATAACCGGTTTATTATATTGATCGTCGATGAAAGCCAGGCAGGCGCCAGCGGTTGCTCCATCGATAAGTCGGTGAATTTCCTGAAACGCGTCGAACAGGAATTCGGCATCAGTTTGTTCGACAGGTTCAATTTTGCTTACCGCGAAGGTGAAAAAGTGCTGTCGGCGCCGCGCCACCGGTTTGAAGAATTGTTGAAGGAAGGCAAGATCAACAGCAATACCATCGTATTCAATAACCTGGTTCCTACATTGGCCGATCTCGAAACTAAATGGGAAGTGCCGTTCAAAGATAGCTGGCATCTGCAATTGTTCGGTAGTTTAGTCCATAATTGATGGTTCATAGTTCATAGCCAACCTTCACTAATCACTAATCTCCAGTTAACTAATCACTAATAAAATGTTCATCATCGACATCCACTACACCGCGCCTCCCGAAGAAGTTGACAAGCACAGGGACGGGCACGTTGCGTACCTGAAAAAGTACATTGAAAACAATACTTTCCTCGTAACCGGCAGGAAAGTGCCGCCTACCGGGGGCATCCTGATCACCAATGCAGCTTCGCGGGAAGAAGTTGAGAAGATCATAACGGAAGATACATTCTATCAAAATAACGTAGCCGAAATGACGATCACCGAATTTACCCACGCCAGGCATCATGTTATTCTGGACGGTTTGCTTGGCGAATCCGTTTAGTGAATGGTCAATGGTGAATAGTCAATTAAGATCAACGATCACAAGGATTCACTATTGACCATTCACTATTGACTTCGTATTTTCGAATATGGGACAATACGACGAACGGGTTGACGCGGTGATCGCCAAATCAGCCGACTTTGCCAAGCCAATATTGATTCACATCAGGGATGTGGTGCACCGTGCATCGCCTTTGATCACCGAGACCATCAAATGGGGCATGCCTTTTTTTGAATATAAAGGCCCGGTTTGCATGATGGCGCCGTTCAAACAACATTTAGGTTTCGGCTTCTGGAAGGCATCTCGCCTGAATGATCCCAAAGGCTATCTCAAATCTACCGATGGCGAAGCCGCGGCCGGAAGCTTCGGCAGGATCGTAAGTTTCGACGACCTTCCGCCTGACGACGCGATCATTGACTTCATCAAGCAGGCTATAGCCATCAATGAAAGCGGCGAAAAACCGGTGAAAAAGCCCGCTGCGCCAAAAGCCGAATTGCCGATGCCCACCGACTTCGACAAACTGCTCAGGGGAAACCTGGCGGCGATGGATCATTTCGAAAAATTTAGCCCATCGAAGAAACGTGAATACCTGGAATGGTTCGCAGACGCCAAATCGGATGCCACCCGCGAAAAGCGTATGGAGCAGGCGTTGGAATGGATAGCAGAGGGTAAGTCGAGGAATTGGAAGTACCAATAGCATCTCTATGCTATATAACTTACATACTTACAGGGCATCATTCGCAAGAATTTTAGTTACCGTTGGTATTGATCTTGTGTTATTGGCAGCTCTTGTTGCTTATACTCAACCCATTCCAGAATCGGCAATCATAGCCATACCTGTGATTTTAGCTTTATTTATCTTGAATATTGGGATTGCGGTCGTTGCCCGGTTCGTCTGGAAGAAGCTATACTTTACGTTTGCGTTAAATAGCATTTTGGCACCACTGATATTTTATCTGGTTTTAATGGGCTGGTATACTTACCGCCCTCATTTGCTGTTCATTACCTGGAAGTTTGATAATAAAGGCAAACATTACGAATTGACGTTACGAAAAAAAGAGATGGCATATAGTTTCCTCGAGCTTGATAGCGATTTCCCGGGATCCGGTAGTGTAAATATGAGCGGTTCATATTTTGTTAGAAATGATACTATTCATTTGACAGATATATTAAGTCCGATGGTTATTTATAAGGATACTTTGATTGGTTTCGCAAAAGAGAAAATTGGCTTAATAAAAGAATAAAGCATCTTTCGGACTTACGCGGTCCCGATAGCTATCGGGATCGGGACTTTCCGACTCAAATCAAAAATCCAGCGGCCCCAGTCTTCGCATATTTTTCCTGATCAAATATTGCCGGTGCCGCACATAATCGCTCGGGTTGGTGGGAGACCATTTCAGCGGGTCGGGCCAGATGGAAGCTATGGCTGCTGCCTCGTGCTGATTAAGTTCTGAGGCTGATTTATGAAAATAAGACTGTGAGGCCGCTTCGACCCCGTAAATGCCGTCACCCATTTCAATCTCGTTCAGATAGACTTCCATGATACGTTTCTTGCTCCAGAATATTTCTATGAGCACGGTAAAATAGGCCTCAAAACCTTTGCGAATGTATGATCGTCCGGGCCAGAGAAATACATTCTTGGCCGTCTGTTGCGATATCGTACTGCCGCCGATCAGTTTATGGCTGTGTGCGTTCTTGTCGATGGCCCGTTCCATCGCTTTAAAGTCGAAGCCAAAGTGATCCAAAAACTTCTGGTCCTCAGCGGCAACCGCAGCGCGTTTCATCGGGTCGGCGATATCGTCAAAGTCAACCCATTTTTTATCGATCTTCCAGTCTTTGCCCTCGGACTTGCGTTCGAAACCGCGCGAGATCATCAGGAAGGTGACAGGAGGGTTCACGAAACGATACAGGATCACCCAGAAGATCGAAATCCCGAAGAACAATATCAGCGCTAACTTTATAATTCGCCAGATAAGCTTCCAAAGGCCGGGTTTCGATTTCATCAAGCTAAAATATCTGATTTATGTCGAATCTCGAATTTTCAATTTCGAATTTGCTCTTTGTGTTTCTCTGTGAAAAACTCTGCGACCTCTGTGGTTGAGTTTTTTACCACAGAGGTCACAAAGGAAAAATCACAGAGTGCACAGAGATAATATATTCAATAAAAAAGGCGCTTAGCTTTCACTAAACACCTTTAAATTCTATAAATCTAAATTCGAAATTGTAAATCCGAAATTCGAAATCAAAAATTACTCAGCAACCACTTCAAACGGCACCTTCACCTTCACTTCCTTATGCAGGTTCAGGTTAGCGGTGTATTCGCCGAGCATTTTAGGCTCAGCATCAAAAGTGATGCGGCGGCGGTCAACTTCAAAGCCTTCTTTTTTCAAAGCATCGGCAATTTGGATGGTGTTGATCGCACCGAATATTTTGCCGGTTTCGCCGGCTTTAGCGCCGATTGTCAGTTTTACACCTTCCAGTTTAGCAGCTATAGCGTCAGCGTCCTTGCGGATCTTTTCCTGTTTGAACTGTGCCTGCTTCAGGTTCTCAGCTAAAACTTTCCTGGCAGATTCAGTGGCCAGCGTAGCAAAACCTTGAGGGATCAGGAAATTGCGGCCATAACCTGGCTTTACTTTAACGATATCGTCTTTCTCGCCGAGGTTCTTAACGTCTTGTTTTAAAATAACTTCCATTGCTTAAACCTCCCTGATTATTTTAATGAATCTGTTACGTAAGGAAGCAGACCGATGTGGCGCGCGCGCTTTACAGCCTGAGCCACTTTGCGCTGAAATTTCAATGAAGTACCGGTCAAACGGCGCGGCAATACTTTACCCTGGTCGTTGATGAACTTCAACAAAAATTTCTCGTCCTTGTAATCGATGTACTTAATGCCGTTCTTTTTGAAGCGGCAGTATTTTTTACGCTGATCGTCCACCTTGGGAGCGGTAACGTATTGGATCTGTTCGTTTGCCATTAGCTTGCTGCCTCCTCAGTTTTAACGGTTTTTTTCTGGTTGAAGGCGCCGCTGCGCTTCTTCTCGTTGTAAGCGATGGCGTGTTTGTCTAACGCAATGGTCAGGAAACGCAGAACGCGCTCATCACGACGGAATTCAACCTCCAATTTATTAATTAAATCACCCGGAGCCTTGTATTCAGTTAAGTGATAGTACCCTGTCGTCTTCTTTTGGATAGGGTACGCTAATTTCTTCAAACCCCAATTATCCTCCTGGACAATTTCGGCTCCGTTATCTTTCAGAAATTTGCTGTATTTGGCGATCGCCTCTTTAGCATTTTCTTCAGATAACAACGGGGTAAGAATTACTACGGTTTCGTACTGTTGCATTATCTTGCTTTGTTTTAATGTATTACCCGTACAGAACGGGGCTGCAAATGTAGGCAAAGTTTTCGGTTTTTCAAAGTTTTTTGCATGGTGCGGGCCGAGAACGTCTGAATCGGAATCTGCAGAATTTATGGGTTTTCTGAAGTCTGTTCATTCTTTAATTCTGCAAATTCTGATTCAGACAATAAACGTACAACGTATAATGTCCCGCGTACAACCTTTAAATAAAAATTGCATTTTCCCGTCACGAAATTTTTTGATAATTTTAAACCTATACAATAAACATCCCGTAATACCCAAAAAATAGAACTGCCATGCTGACCACAGACCTAGAAAACGCATCCCTTGACGACAATATGTCTATTCATAACTCATGGGGCCCGGAAGACGAAAGCTGGGACGATGAGGATGATGATGATTTTGAAGACCGTCTCGAGGACCTTAACGACCTGCATGAAATAAAGGTTGAAGAAGAAGACGAAGACGCACCTGTTGACGAGGATGAAGATGATCACCTTCCCGAAGATGATGACGACGAATAAGGCCTGATTTTCAAATAGTAAAAACATACGCATTGGCCCTGTGTTAACCCATAAAACACGCGGCTATGCATTATAAATTCAACAACTCCGACACTGAAATTGATACGTCATTCCTGCAGCACGCCACGCTTTGGGGGCCTGATGCTGACGATGAAGTTGAACCTTCTTCCGACGATGCTGACTGGGATGAGGCCGAAGAGTATATAGACGACGAACCTAACGAAGAGGAGGATGACCGGCGCGAGATACAGGTTGATGACGATATCCGTGAACCCGACCTGGATGAGCGCTTCCCGGAAGAGGATGACTGACCTGTAATTTTACTAACATTTTTATCATCGGCGCTACCATGTAAGTCATATTTTGGCTACTTTAGCGGCAGTGGATAATTTCATTGTTTCAGCGCGTAAATACCGGCCGGTAACCTTCGATACGGTTGTGGGCCAGCAGCATATTACCAATACGCTGAAGAACGCCATTAAGAACAACCAGTTGGCGCAGGCCTTCCTGTTCTGCGGGCCGCGCGGTGTTGGTAAGACCACTTGTGCCCGTATCCTCGCCAAAACCATTAACTGTGAAAACCTGCAGCCCAGCGGCGAAGCCTGCGGCGTCTGCCATTCCTGCGTTTCGTTCCAGAATGGGAGTTCGTTCAATATTCACGAACTGGATGCCGCTTCCAATAACTCGGTTGACGATATCCGCAGCCTGATCGAGCAGGTACGCATACCTCCCCAGGCAGGCAGGTATAAGATATACATCATCGATGAGGTGCACATGTTGTCGCAGGCGGCTTTCAACGCTTTTTTGAAGACGCTGGAGGAGCCGCCCCACTATGCTATCAACGTCCCGGCGACCACCGAGAAGCATAAAATACTGCCTACCATCCTTTCCCGTTGCCAGATATTCGATTTCAACCGCATCAGGGTTGAGGATATGGCCAATCACCTGTCGTCGATAGCCAAAAAGGAGAGTATTCAATACGAGCCTGACGGATTACATATTATTGCTCAGAAAGCCGACGGCGGCCTGCGCGACGCGCTGTCGATGTTCGATCAGATCGTGAGTTTTTCAGATGGCCATGTCACTTACCGGACAGTAATTGACAACCTGAATATCCTGGACTACGATTACTATTTCAGTGTTGTCGATAGTTTATTGCGGGAGGATACGGCCGGAACATTATTGCTGTTTGATGAGATATTGTCCAAAGGGTTTGATGGCTCGCATTTCATATCGGGTTTGTCCGAGCATTTTCGAAACCTGCTGGTAACGAAAGATGCAAATACGATCAAGCTCCTCGAGGTAAGCGAAGGTATCAAAGCAAAGTACCTGCATCAATCGCAAGCCGCGACGGTGTCGTTCATGCTTTCGGCGCTCAACATCGCCAATCAATGTGATCTGAATTATAAGCTGAGCAAAAATCAGCGCCTGCAGGTCGAACTGGCGCTGCTCAAGATGTGCCATTTGCCATCGGCATTTCATATGCTCGCCGCGCCAGCTGCCGAGACTGCTCCCGCCGGGCAGTTAAAAAAAAAACCTGATACCACAGCCATAACTCCTAAACAGCAAGCGCCGGTAAAAGAAGATGTGCCTGTATTGAGCGAGCAGCCGATAGCTTATACTAAGGCCGCTCCCATACCGGAGCCATCAAAAAAGGAACCGGCTCCAAGTCCGGCGGAGAAGCCTAAAACCACGTTTGTACCCAACTCCAATACGCCCTCAACGTCGATCAAAATCCCCTCGTTAAAGGACCTGGGCGCCACGGCTGCTACCGCATTGGAAGAAGACGATCCTTACATCAAAGGCGATGCGACAGAAGATTTCACCATGGACGACTTCCTGCAGCATTGGAGCGACTATGCCACGAAGATCAAACAGGAGGGGAACATGGGCTTGTTCACCGTTTTTACGGCGAACGCACCGTTGATGCTGGAACCTTACAAGTTTGAAGTGATCGTGGGTAATAAATCTCAGGAAACGCAATTCAGGGATGAGAAACCGGGCATTTTAAATTACCTGCGCACTAATTTGAGGAATTTTAGCATTGAAGTGAGCACCCGTATCGACGAGATCAAATCGTCCAAAAAACCATATACCACTTCCGAGAAATTTCAGCATATGGCCAGCAAGAATCCTCAGTTAGCCGAGCTGAAAAGAAGGTTTAATTTAGAAACGGATTATTAATTGTCTGAACTAAGATTTGTAAGATTGGATGATTGAAGGATAACTGGTTGCAAAAAGATAAATGGCTTATCTGCAATTTTTTGGCAATATTAAATGAAAATCCTACCATCCTGTAATCCTTGCATCTTAGTTCTGACATTCAATGTTTTGGCCGGTCGTTGATCGGGTATCCCTCTTCGTCCAGGTCGGGGCGATTATCTTCGTCTGTACGGGAAAGTATATCATCTATCGGGTCAACCTCTATGCTTTCTTCGCCGCTGATATGCATTCCCAGTTCATTTACATCCGTCTCTAGCGATTCATTAGGGATGTATTCATCACCCGCATCGTAGGGATTAGCCTCATCATAGGTAGAATTCATATCCTCACCGTTCTTAGCGGCTGTATTGTAAGGATCGGGATGCTCGTAATCCGGGTCATCGCTGTCCACATCGTACTCGTAACTATCCTCGTTTTCATTAAAGGAAAGGTCTTCGACATCGGACTCTTCACCCAAATTTTCCTTCAAATAGCTGTCCCGGTCGTCATCATCGTTGTCGAAGCGGGAATGTTCTCTTTTGGCGCTCATGGTAAACGGGTTTTAGTTTTACAACACTAATTTACCATGATGGTTTGTTATAGAAAAGCAAACGGATCAATATTTCGCCGGCTGACCGGGTTTTGGTATCGCGCCTAAAATAAACTTGCGCAAATTCTCAGTTGCGGTAGCCAAATCCTCTTTACGCAGGTACAGCATGTGCCCGCTTTTGTAACCTTCCCATTTCAAGCGGTCTTTCAAACGGCCGCTTGGATCCAGCTGCCAGATGCTATATTTAGCGTTGAAATAATCACAGGCGCCATCATAATAACCCGATTGTACCAGCAGGTGCAGGTAGGGGTTCTGAGCGATGGCCTGGCGCAGGTTCTCACCTGTATGATCGTTCTTATTGTCCCACGGAAATACATTTCCGAACATATTGTACTTCAGATCGGTCTTATAGTTCAATTCATCGCGCAGATACATATTGATGGCAGGGGTGAACTCCTGCAGCCAGGTCGTCAGTTCGGGGTTGTAATCAGGGCCTTCTCCGGCAGTTTGCCTGTCGATACCTCTGTAACGCGAATCCAGGCGGCCAATGGTATAGCCCTGATCGCGGAGCAGTTCTTTCCAGAACAGGTTGTAGGAGATCACCAGGTTATTGTCCTCAACCACTTTTTCCGATAAACCGCTATACCGCGCAACTTTAGCGGCAATAGCTTTTTTCTGATCGTCGCTTAAAAAACCGCCGCGCGAAAGCGCAGGGATATATTCATTGATCGTAAAATCTTCCACCTCAGGCAGGTAAGCCGTTAGTTCTTTTCCCTGCAGATCAGCTGGTAGTTTTTTATGGTACCACGCGGTAGCGGCGAAGTAGGGCAGGCGTAACGCATCCGATACAGGTCCTTCGCGGTTAATGCCCAGGTCGGTAGGCGATACCAGGACCACGCCGTTCAGGTACATCCATTCCTGGTCCTGCAAAGCAAGCGCAAGACCCGATACCCTGGTCGTGCCATAGCTTTCACCGATCAGGAACTTGGGCGATGCCCAGCGGTTTTCACGTGTTACAAATGTGTTGATCCAGTCGGCCAGGTAGTGGATGTCCTCGTTCACGCCGAAGAAACCTGTTTTGGGCGTTTCAGGAGTTACCGTGCGGGAATAGCCGGTATTTACAGGATCAACATAAACAATATCGGCTACATCAAGTATAGAATTGTTGTTTTCTTTAAAACCGTACGGTTCTACAGGATACCCCTCGTCATCGGCATTAAGCATACGCGGACCGGTATAACCCAGCTCCATCCAAACCGATGGCGTACCAGGCCCGCCATTGAACGAGATTACCAGCGGACGATTTGCTCTGTCTTTTACGTCGTCACGCTCATAATAAGTGTAAAATACCCCTGCGGTCGGTCGCCCGTCCTCGTCCCATACGGGCATCATTCCTGCAGTAGCGGTATATTGAATGGTTTGCCCTTTGATGGTCACCGAATGTTTGGTTACAACCGTGGTATCAGTATGGACAATGCGTCCCGGCGATATTTTTTGATTGTTTTTGGGCGGAGTTTGCGGTGCGGGAGTTTGTGATTTGGAAGCTAATGCAATAAAGCAGCAGGCGCTAAGCGCGATCAGGTATTTTTTCATCTGGTCCAGTTAATTGAGCGTAAATATAAACTGAGAGCAAACGATATTACAAATTATCGGGCAGGAATTTGGGCAGACAGGTGCTTATAACATATTTATTACAATCAATAGCCTGGCTTCTTGATCTGCTTGCGGTACGAGGTGACGCCGCCTACAGATATCTTAACGCCTATGGTAAACTGGCCATAGGCGTCAGTATGGGTGCCCGCCTTAAAGCCGTCAAGCTGATCACCGAATACCTGATTGTACTGGTAGCCTATGTCGATCTTGTAATCCGGCCGCTGGTTGGGACTGAAAATTTTAAATTCGTAGCCAATCCTCGCGGGTAAAAAAAGCTCGCTCGCGCTGTTATCGCCCGGCGTGTAATAACCGCTTAATTGTGTTGAATAACGGTTAATGCTGGTAATATTGCTATATAGCATACCGACACCTGCGCCAACGTAAAAGTTTTTGAAAAAATTTAATACCCCGCTTCGTGAATAGTCGATCAGCTCGCCCGCCTGCACCTGTAACCTGAAGGCAACGTAGGTATAATTTGCGGCGAATTGCCTGCCCAACTGATCTGTGGCGGCATTGCCGCCTTTGAGCGTACCTGTCTGCAACTCGAGTATATAATTGACAAAGGCAGTTTGGTTATAATTAAAGTTTAAAGCGACTGCTTTAGTACTTACGGGAGTTTCTGTGTCGCCGTAAAAGGAGTTGAAGCCGACGTAGGCACCCAGATCGTACTGGGAATAGTCGTATCCGTTCTGGGCTTTTGATGCCAATGCCGAAAGGCAAGCAAAGACGGTCAAAAGTGTAATGCGCAGTGTAGATCTCTTCATAAATGATGCTCAGGGTATTACAACGGATACGGAAAAAATTTGTTCGTACTCACAATTTTATGAAAATAAGTTCAATGTTGCATAAACAATAGCGAAAACGAACGATTTCTTTAGTTTGATACCGCCAATGTCAAAAGTTAGATTTAATACTGTAGCTAATCTCAATTTTTTATATTTGAGGCCTTTTACGAAAAAACGTCAATACCTGTTATGTCAAAAATTAAAGTAGCAAACCCTGTAGTCGAACTGGACGGGGACGAAATGACCCGCATTATATGGAAGTTTATAAAAGATAAGCTCATAACGCCTTATCTCGACCTGGATATTAAATATTATGACCTGGGTATCGAACACCGTGACGATACCAACGACCAGGTGACCGTTGATGCCGCAAATGCCATAAAAAAACACGGCGTGGGCATCAAATGCGCTACTATTACACCTGATGAGGCGCGTGTAAAGGAATTTAACCTGAAACAGATGTGGAAGTCGCCGAACGGCACTATCCGTAATATTCTTGATGGCACCGTATTCCGCGAGCCGATCGTGATGTCGAATGTTCCGCGCTTAGTGCCGAACTGGACCGCGCCGATCTGCATCGGCCGCCACGCCTTCGGCGACCAATACCGTGCAACCGACTTTTTGACCAAAGGTAAAGGCAAATTGACTATTACTTTCACACCGGAAGATGGCGGTGAAACGCAATCATTCGAGGTATTCAATTTCAAAGGCGACGGCGTGGCATTAGCCATGTATAATACCGATGAGTCAATTAAAGGGTTCGCCCGTGCCTGCTTTAACCAGGCATTGCTGAAGAAATGGCCTTTATACCTTTCGACCAAAAACACCATCCTGAAAAAATACGATGGTCGTTTTAAAGATATTTTCCAGGAAATTTATGATAATGAGTTCAAACTGGAATTTGAGGCTAACCAATTGACCTATGAGCATCGCCTGATCGACGATATGGTTGCTTCGGCGCTGAAATGGCATGGCAACTTCGTTTGGGCATGTAAAAATTATGACGGCGACGTACAATCGGACACGGTAGCTCAGGGCTTTGGTTCATTAGGTTTGATGACCTCGACCTTAGTTACCCCAGACGGCAAGACCATGGAAGCAGAAGCAGCGCATGGTACCGTTACCCGCCATTACCGTGATCACCAGGCAGGCAAACCGACGTCAACCAACCCGATAGCATCCATTTTTGCATGGACCAGGGGCCTGGAATTCCGCGGAATGCTGGATGGTAATAAGGAGTTGATCCACTTCTGCAAAACGCTGGAGGAAGTTTGTATCGAAACCGTGGAAAGCGGAAAAATGACCAAGGACCTCGCTATCACTATTAAACCCAAAGTGGAACATGGCACGGATTACCTGTACACCGAGGAGTTCCTGGAAGCGATAGATGAGAATTTAAAGAAGAAACTGGGTAAATAAGATTTTATTCGCGACGCACATTCATGAAACCCATTTGGTGACCAAGTGGGTTTTTTGTTGGATTAATTCGTTAATTTTGAGTCATGAACTCATTATTAACCGAAGTAAAAGCAACGCTGCACCAGCTCAAACCTCAATTGAGCCAAAAATATGCAGTTGATACGCTGGGTTTGTTCGGTTCTATCGTTCGTGATGATTTTACAGAGAATAGCGATATTGATATTATCGTCACTTTCAACCGTCCAGTGGGCATAGAGTTTATTGACCTTGCTAACGAACTTGAGGAAAAACTAAAAAGAAAAGTGGACCTGGTATCAAGGGGCGGAGTTAAGCCAAAATACCTCGAAGTAATAGACCCTCAAATAATATATGTCTGAACGGACCCCGAAACTTTTGCTGGAAGATATCTTAGAGAGTGCCAGGAAAATCATTGAATACACCCAGGATCTTACTTATGATGAGTTTATAACAGACAGTAAAACTATTGATGCTGTCGTGCGTAATTATGAAATCATAGGTGAAGCATCTAATCGCTTGCCAGAACAAATTAAAGATAAGATCAACACAGTAGATTGGTACAGGGTAAGGGGATTCAGGAATAGGATCGCTCATGAATATTTTGGTCTTGATTACCAGATAATCTGGCAGTTAAAAGAAGCATATCTTAAAACGCTTATTTCGGAGATACAGCTCGTGCTTGATAAATATTAATTATTCTACTTATGTCATCACTCTATCCTTTAAAATTCAAAACCATCTATAAAGACAAGATCTGGGGCGGCCAGAAGATCAGAACTTATTTGCACAAGGATTTTGGAGACCTGCCCAATTGCGGCGAAACCTGGGAAATATCTGGTGTGAAGTCGGATGTTTCGGTTGTGGCTGAAGGTGCGCTGGAAGGACAGTCATTGGCTGACCTGCTTGAAAAGTACAAGGATCAGTTGGTGGGTAAAAAAGTATATAATCATTTCGGAAATACGTTTCCCTTGCTGGTAAAGTTTATCGATGCCAATGACGACCTTTCTATCCAGGTCCATCCGAATGATGAGTTAGCCAAAGAACGCCACAATTCATTCGGCAAAACGGAAATGTGGTACGTGATCGAGGCGGACCCCGGTTCAACGCTGATATCCGGGTTTAATCAACCCGTAAATAAGCAGATGTACCTGGATAAGCTAAATACCGGCCATATTATGGACATCCTAAACCGTGAAGATGTTCATGCAGGCGATGTTTTCTTTCTGCCTGCCGGCAGAGTGCATACGATTGGAAAAGGTCTTCTGATCGCCGAGATACAGCAAACCTCAGATATTACTTATCGTATCTATGATTTCGACCGGGTCGATGATAAAGGCCACAAACGCGAACTGCATACCGCGGAAGCTGTTGATGCGATCGACTATAATTTCTACCCTGAATACAAAACCATATATCAACCCCAAAAGAACGAGACTGTTCGCCTGGTAAAATGCCCTTACTTTACCACCAATGCGATGGATTACAACGAGAGCGTACACAAAGATTATTCGCATCTCGATTCATTCGTGATCCACGTTTGCCTTGAAGGAAACTATGTGATCGAATGCCACGGCGGACAGCATACCGTAAAAATGGGCGAATGCATCCTGCTGCCGAATACAATCGGTAAGGTCGATCTGATTACCGTTAATGGCTTTAAGATATTAGAGAGTTACGTGGAGTTGTGACGAGTGAATGGTCAATTGATTCACTATTCACCATTGACTATTCACTATATCAGCTTGATCGTAAACTTCGTCCCTTTATCCACCTCGCTGTCAACCTCGATCGTTCCGCCCAATGCTTCTATCTGGTTGCGGGTCATGAAAAGACCGATGCCTTTAGCATCCGGGTTGTGATGGAAGGTTTTATACATGCCGAATACCGCATCGCCGTATTTATCAAGGTCGATACCAAGGCCGTTATCCTCAAATTCAAGATAAATATGGTGCCTGATCTTATATGAACGTATCTTGACGCGTGGTTTGCGGTCGGGGTGCCTGTATTTGATAGCGTTGGTGACCAGGTTCTGGAAAATGCTTTCAAGATAAGCCGGGATATAAAAGACCTCCGTACACTCGCGGAAATCATATTCCACTTTAGCGCCCGATGATTTGATGTTGCCTTCAAGCGCCATTAGCACCGTTTTTAGCGTATCTTCTAAAATAAGTTTCTTCCGTTCTTTAGCGATCTCAGATTGTATTTTTACGATCTCGCTCAAGTGCTCGATGGTCGTATTCAGGCTATTGCTGATGGATTTGATATGCGAGAAAATTTCTTTGCGGTCATCTTCAACATCCGTCTGCTCAAAAAGTTGCACCATAAAATTCAGATTGCCCGTATGTGAGCGCAGGTTATGTGAAACGATGTAGGCAAAGTTCTGCAGGCGTTTGTTCTGATCACTCAGCAAATTCACGGCATCGTGTACTTCAAGCTCTTTCTTTTTGATGTAATCGATGTTCTGGAATATACCCCGCACGGTAACGCATTGACCGTAGTCATCGATCACCGCCAGACCGCGTACCCGCAGCCAGATTTGGTTGTTACGGGCTGTGCGGAATTGCAGTTCGAGGTCGAAAGGCTGCGAAAACTTGATCACTTTGTCTATAGCCGCGGAAAGGATCTTCCGGTTGTCCGGCTCGAAAAAGCTGATTGCTTCGTCGAGGCTCAGTTTTACCGTTTCCTGCAATTCGTAAATGTTATAGGCTTCCCGCGTCAGCGAGAAAGTCATACTGCGCACATCGATATCCCAACCGCCAACCTTTGCTATTTTAATGGTTTCGGTGTACAGGAAATCATTGCGCGTTGAATCTAATTCCAGCCGCCTGTGGTCCTGTATATCGACGATGGAGCCGGTGATCTTTGGAA
>JAFDZL010000503.1 GCA_018266935.1 Bacteroidota bacterium
CCCCGACCTCGGCAGGGTGGCTTATTACCGCTATTTGCTGGCCAAACAACAAGGGAAATGCCGCGATCATCAATTTCATGTGATCAACCTGAACGACCCGGAAAAGAGCAGGCGCATCAACCCCTGGCGGAGTGACTACCTCAAAACCCTTGCGGATGCTTCCGAGAGCGCAGAGGCGCTCGTCGAAGCGATGAAAAAAGGCGATAAATCTGGCGGCAGTGATCAATTTTTCACGCAATCAGCAATTAACTTCTTGTCTGCATGTATCTATTTTTTCAGCCGGTATAAAAGCGGTAAATATTCAAGCTTTCCGCACGTATTGTCCTTTCTCAACCACTCGTATGAAGACATTTTTAATACACTGTTTTCGGAACCTGAATTGGTGTCCCTTTTATCGCCGTTCAAAAGCGCTTACACCGCGAAGGCATTTGACCAGCTCGAGGGCCAGGTCGGTACGCTGAAGATTTTTATCAGCCGCCTGGCGACCAAAGAAACGTTTTGGGTGTTTTCGGGTGACGATTTTAACCTGAAGATATCAGACCCCTCAGCTCCGGGCATTCTGGTGATTGCCAATGACCCAAATACGCAGAATATCAATTCCGCATGTTATTCGGTTGTGCTGAACCGGCTGATGAAACTGATCAATAATAAGGGCAACCTGCCGTCAGCGTTGATAATCGACGAGATACCGACTCTATATACGCATAAGATCGAAAACCTGATCGCGGTTGCCCGTTCCAATAAAGTCGCGGTTTTGATGGGTTTGCAGGAATTGCCCCAATTCAATCAACAGTATGGGAAAGATACGGCTGCGACAATTACCTCGGTCGTAGGAAATATACTTGCCGGGTCCGTCCGGAATAAAGAGACACTCGACTGGCTGGAGCGCCTGTTCGGTAAGTCCAAACAGGTAGGAGAGAGCCTCTCCATCGACAGGAATAAAACCTCGACCTCCTTGCAGGAAAAGCTGGAAGCACTAATACCCGCCGGAAAAATGGCGGCATTGAATACAGGCGAAATGGTCGGGCTGATAGCCGCCGATGCGCAGGAAAACTATACCGGGAAATTTGAGACTTCAGCCATCAACTGCCGTATCAACCTCGACAGTGCTGACATCGCAAAAGAAGAAAAAGGTTATCGCGATATGCCTGTCTATTACCATTTCGGTGACAAAAAGGACGAAATATTGAAACGAAATTTCAACCGGATCAATAACGAGGTGGAGACTGTCGTTGCGTCCTTCCGGAAAGCGCCTTCCCAGGCGCCGGTATCTCCGAAGGGCACTATGAAAGCGCCCACGCGAAAATAAGTGTGGGCTTTATTTTCAAGGCTTATTTTATGATTGATCAAGAAGAACTGTCGGGGACATTTGTGCTGGTACGGCCTGATTTGACCATCGACCCTGCGAATAAAAAGAACGAGGTTGGCGTCATAAGATCGGCCGATCTGCGACATGATAATTTCGTCGTGCGCTTTAGCGATGGAAGTGAAGGTTTATTCTCATCCGATGCCTTGCTGGTGTTGCGGGATACGAATGAGATCCGGCGCGATGCAGATTATGACGAAACACTGCTGTTCAGGGAAGACTATTTCGACATCATGGAAGCCTGCTTCCTGGCTGAATCATGTGGCCTAAGCGGTCTGCGTGCGGCGGTGGAACTTTCACAGAAATGTCCGATGGCGCTCGAATACACCATGCGTCCTTTAAACGACGAACTCAGTTTGGATCAAAGTAAAAGCATCCGTCGATGAAACAATGGATATGGTCGTTTTTAATGGTTGTTTTACCTCTACGGCACCTTTACCTGACCTCGTCCTTCGGCTACCGCGTCCATCCATTAACAGGTAAAAATACCATGCATTGCGGCATCGATCTTCGTGCCGATCTCGACACGGTTTATGCTGTTATTAACAGCCGGGTTGCGGAAGTAGGCCACGAATCGGTTCTGGGCATATTCATCAGGATCACAAACGGGCCATTTTGTTTTACTTATGGCCATTTAGCTATGCCTTTCGTCTGTAAAGGCGACACCGTCGCCGCAGCAATGCCGCTTGGCATTTCCGGTGCAACTGGCCGCGTGACGGGCCCGCACTTGCATTTTGCTGTACAATTTCAACATCGCTATATCGACCCGCTGGCTTTTCTTTTGGCGGCGGTTAAAATAATTAGTAACCCTTAAAGGATAATTTTATGAGCGAAGAATTCAAACCGCTGGCAGAACAGATCAGCGAAAGGATGGTAAACCTGCTGAATGACAACAGGTCCATCTTTACCAAACCAATGAAAGAGGACGGGACATCGCAATTCGTCATGCCCATCAACGCGAAAACGAAACAGAATTACACCAGTGCAACCGCATTGGTGTTATTGATGCAGAACCGTCGCGATCCCCGTTGGCTCTCCTACGATCAGGCGCGCTTTAACAAAACCCCTGTCAAAAAAGGCGCTCACGGGACCCTGATCGAATTCATGTCCGACAACAAACTGCAGCAGAAGGTAGAAAATGGTCAGCCCGCTTTCAAAGAGAACGGCAAGCCCAAAATGGAACGTGTCAAACTGGATGAACCCGTCAAGGTCGAAGCCTGGCTGTTCAACGGCAAGGACCTCGATAAATTAAAGGAATTGACCGTAAGGCCGAATCCGCAGACCCCAATGGAACGCGCACAGGCAATTATTGACAACAGTGGCGTCAATATATTAAAGGACGAAGGGTGGGAAACGCACTACAGCAGGGACACTGATTTCATCTATACGCGTGAAGCGCACGAGTTTGAAAAACCGGAATTATACTTTGCGTCCGTATTGCACGAGCTGGCCCATGCGACCGGCCATGAAAACCGCCTTAATCGCCCCCGGACAGATGAGCCCGTTTCTGACCAGCTGGTGCGCGAAGAATTACGCGCGAATTTGGCCTCGATACTGATCAGCGCTGATCTCAACCTGCCTTATGACCTCGGAGAGCATGCCGCTTTTACAAAAGATTGGTCAAGGCTGCTGACCGATGAACCGATGGAGTTGTTTAACGCTGCTAATGACGCCCAGAAAATAGCGGACTTCGTCATGGGCCTTGAACCGAAGCTGGCGCAAAAGCAGGATACGGCAAAAGCCCAGTCTGCTACCAAACTCGAGGTAGACATGGAAATCCCTTATAAGGATACCGTTTACAAGGTGATTGAAAAAATGGACAAAAACGCCGTGAAGGTACAGGACATGAATACCACCCAAAAGATCAGGATCACACCTTCAATGGGGCTTTATAAATCACTCCTGAACGAAGTCAATAATCCCACTCAGGCAGAAACGCTCGAACAGGAACAGGAAGAAGCACCTGAGCTTGAACTGGCTGAAGAAGAAACGCGGTCAACCGGCCGGAAAAGATAAAACCCTATGCTAAAACAAATCTATGATGAGCAGGATCTTCCCATGGAGGACCTGCACAAAATTGGGCTCGCCGCTAATGGCGGGCTCAATTTAGACAACGACGACCGGATCGCTTTGCTATCCGGGCGCAGAACATCCATGCTCCGCCTCGAAAACCTTTTTTCAGACGGTCTGCATATCCCGTTCCTCGACGCCAAGATTTCACTGAAATCAAACCCTCCAGGGGACCTTGACCTGCTCGTGCACCCGATCTACAAACAGGCGATGCAGCCTTCCTTTTTAACGGATACCGAAGCGGAGGAGCTGGAGAAAGGGGAGGTGCCTAACATTGAAAAGGCGATCAAAGACAATGAGGGCCATACGAGGGACGTGTTGGTCGAATTCGACCGCGAAACAAATGAATTTATTGTCACCGACCAGTCCCGTATTCTCGCTCCCGACCGCGTCAACGGTGAATACCTGTCACTCGACCAGAAAGAACGTTATCGTAAAGGAAAGGAAGTCGAACTCCCGGACGGAACGGTTTTGCAATATTCCGGGACGGAAAAGCAGGGTATCCGTTCAAACAAACTGGCGCTCATTGCCTCCCTTGTAATTGACGGGGGCCTTTCCTTTGCCCTTTACCAGGGCTTGCATTATCTCTTCGGCGAAAAGAAACACCGCGACGATGCAGATATCTTCACCAAGGGTTACTTTGATGACCTCGAAGAAATGCAGAAGCAGGAACGCATCGACCCAGCTCTAACGCAAAAGCCGGAGAACCAGTATAACCGCAGTTATTCCCGGACAGGTTCACGCTGATGCACCCCTACCTGGTCAAACTGGGGGTCCATACCGAAGTTCAGGTTTTTTTTGATCCGTATTTCAGCAACGACCCTTCCGGCAATCTGTCATTTGCCTATGGCGATACGTGCGAAGTGTTTGGATTAGCCTGGCATAAAATTCCCGCATCAGGAAACTTGTGGATAACAGGTAGCCCGGATTCGCCGACAATTCGGCACGTAATTATTTGCAGTTCCGCGATGGAAGCAATTGCCTGGCTGCACTGCCATCACACGATGATTGCCTGCTCGGATCAGCTATGCTTTGTTGCGACCGGCGTTTCCCTGCTGGCTTCAAAGCTGAAGCAGTTATCCGCTACGTTTGCCGGTAAACGATGTTCCTTGCTCTTTAGCGATGACATTTTAGGGCGAGTGTTTGACCTGAAGATTGCGGCTGCGATCAGGTCACAGCCTGTTGAGGTCACGTTGGATGGTGATAGGGTAAAGGTCGAGTTTCGCGCTGCGCAGTATTTGCTGAGTGCTGACCAATTCAGCCTCAACGCATTTGAAAAATTAGCAGCCTTTCGGTTCCATGTGCAAACGTTGAAACCGAAAGGCGCTTTAACCTGGCTGGACCGGCTGACCGCCGCCGCCTTTAATCTTTAAATTATGAAGGATGTAATCAATACAGACGAGCAGGGGATATGGATTAGGCCCGCCGCCATATTTGCCCTGATCAAAGTATTTTGGCTCCTGCTGGTAGCAGAAGCCTTGCTCTTATTAGCGTGGCGTTATCTGTTGCCGTTGATATGGATAAGCCTTTTTTCAGTGATCTTTGCCGGGTATCGTTACTTGTACATTAGGCGCATCCGTTACATAATCACCGATCAATATTTGCAGGTACGACAGGGTTTGTTTTTCAAAAGGACCGACACCATCGAGTTATTCAGGATCAAAGACTATGTTCTTTTACAGCCTTTGCTTCTTCAGCTATTCCGGCTCATGGATGTGCAGCTGAAAACCACCGATCCGGAGAACGGGGAGGTTTGGTTGCGCGGTATTCCAAGGTTCGACATTATCGAAATACTTCGTGAGCGCGTGCTCGCGACACGCAGGAATAACCGCGTTTACGAGCTCAATTAAAAGCAAAAAAGTTTTGAAAATAGCTAATTGATTTAGAATATTAATAGTCTGAAACGTAAGAAAACGATGGTCTACTTCAACCTGACCTGCTTTATTTCGACCGGCGCATTTTTCGCCGCCTCGAATATGCATAACCCGTTTCCGGCATTCGCCGTTGCGTTCGGTATTTGGGTGCCTTTTCTTTGGGGTGTGAGCCGTCGCCAGCGCAAAATCGCCGAGCGCAAATCACAGGAACGCATGTTTACGAACTACATGCGTTCAAAATTCCGTAACCGGTAAATGCCGGAAAAAAAAATAATATCGCTAATTTAGCTTCTCAACATTGGCGGGCATCCTGTCCGCCGTATGTGATAAGGTTTAGGTTTGAAGGGCCGGAGCAGCAAGTGCAACGGCCTTTCTATTTTCCCCTTATCATTAAACTACTGCACTGATAATTGCGACGGGTCCCGCACTTCGATTTCCGGTTTTCCTTTGTAGTCAATTACTTTTCCTGTGACGGTCACCATCTTACCGTCAATATCCTGTCCTTTCCGTTTTGCATCACCTCTCAGTACCAATGTTAACAGCTGATTCGGATAGGATGCGCCGAGATTGACCAGCGTAAAGCTGCCCATATCCCTGGAGCTGTATGCCTTTGCCGTGACCTTGACTGTTTGCCCGATATGGTTGCCCGCATCGGAAATTTCGATGACTGGTGCCGCAGCGATATTGCTTTGCTGGCCGGTTGGGCCGGATGTTGTTGCAGCCGGAGGTACCGGGCCATGCTCGAACAACGCATTCAAAACTCCCGCCAGTCTGATACCCGCCTGTGTTATCCTCCGCTCCACAATACCGATATGGCTTTCATAATAGTTGTTATCGATACTCCTGCTTTTCATCCCATCAATTTCCTCGTAAAGTTTACTGCTGATCTGGTAACTTTCCCATGCCCAAATGATAGGCGGCTTGGCCTGCCATTCTTTAATTTCTGCTTCAGAAGGATGGTCGTATTTTTCGGCCAGCTGTTGATAGTTGCTCCCGCCGTGTTCCAGTAGCTTCGTATCCCATAAGGCATGCAAGTTGGTGCCCTGCCCTTCATAATTTAACTGGATCATATTTCCGCCTTTATCTTCTGCACGGCTGACATGCATTGGCTGATGCATATCGCCGACAAAATGCGCGATAAACTTCAGCGCAGCGACCTTTTGATCTCGTGTTGTCGAAGGGTCGGTCAGTTGTTTTTCTTCGTCAAGCAATGCCGTGTAAACATTCATCTTATCACCGCTTGTAACCTGCTGCTGGAATTGTTCGAATGATAATCCCAATGGCACATTGATAAAATGCCATGATGCTGTGTTTTTGTATTCCGGGTCATTACGTACCTCATCGGCCCATGTTGCCGCATCGGCAAGCGATTCGTTCCCCAAAAGCGCCTGCACGCTTGCTTTAGCTTTGGGTGACAGATGCTGGAAGGCGATTTGACCTATGGTTTTATGACCGGTAAATCCCCATGATGCCGAAAGGATCAACAGGGGCACCAATAAGAATATGGTAAGTTTCTTCATTCGGTAAAGTTAGCGATGCTGTTTTTTTACGTGGCGTAACAATTTTATAAATTTGAAATGATGGAGATGGTCATTCAGGATATTTCGCTTGGCTTTGGCTTAGGGGCAAAGAGCACCCTTATTTATTGCGAAGCGATCATGAGGCATAACTATTTTGAAATTCTGTTTAATAGCGTTCCTACGGGAAAAATGTTCATGGACGAAAATATGGACTGGCGATTGAAAAGCAGGTCATTGAACGCGCAATTGCTGTTCGACGAGATCATCTGGAGAGTTGAAAGCAAATATGCCTGATGAAGTCATTTTCTCTATCTAAATACATACAAAGATGCGCGAAATAGAGCCACCGTTTGAGATCGAAAGTGAAGGTGTAACGATTGCCGTTACCGAACACAGTATACATGGGAGCAGGGTGTTTCGCTTAGCTTTTCCCGACCAGCGCAAACCTTTGGTGATCACGGTGGGTGAACGGCCGGGCGGCGAAAAGTTTTGGACCTCCACACCCCAGGGGCGGCAATTTGAGGCGGAGAAATTCGGCAAGTTAATTGCTAACTTTATACGAAATAAAAGAAAGGATTAAACCATGTGTTATTATAACGGCCAGAAAGTAACCAGGGCTGAATTTATTAAGTTGAAGGCGCTGGAAAAGGCGGTGAGTAAGTACAGTTTTTGGAACGGAGGTGTACATAACGGGTTTATGTTTCAGCCTGCTGCGATAGCCATTGCCAACGACGACAAAACAGATTTTGAGATCATCCAGGCGCAATGGGGCTACGTCCCGGCTAGCGTTAAGAGCAGGGATGAAGCGCTCGCTTTTCTCCGTCGTTATTTGACGATGAACTTTAAAGGCGAAAATATCTTCACCAACGATGAAGGCCGGCGGTCCATGTGGGCTGATGCGGTTAAGAACGGCCGTCGTTGCCTGGTGCTCTCAACCGGTATCGTTGAGAGCCGCCACGTCGAAAAGCTCGGCAAAAAGGGACAGCCTTTAGCAGCAAAGGACAAGTATCCGTATATGGTTACCATGAAGGAACAGGAATATTTCTGGTTTCCCGGCTTATATAACCAATGGCTTGACCCGGACACCGGGGAATTGGTTTACTGCTTTGCACTCGGTACTACGCCAGCGAATAAGCTGATGAAGCAGATACATAACTCTAAGGAGCGCATGCCCACGATATTGAATGATGACCTGGCTTACGAATGGCTGATGGGTAATCCAAGCAATGAAAGGCTCACGCAGTTGGCACTGACGCAAGTACCGTCACGCGATATGGAATATTGCACCATTTCCAAAGAGTATCTGACCACCCGCGAAGCTGTAAAGCAGGACTATCCTGAACTTGCGCCGATTGATATGAGCTATCTCGACACGACTGAGTTGCTTTTGCATCCTGCAGCATAGCGAGTTTCTACGATGGCAGAACTCGACAACATCAATGGCTTCCTGTTTGTAGACGAGGTAAAGCACACGGTGGCAAATGGGGAAGGGGAAGATTCCTTTTATTATTTTGCGATCGCGGCTCCCAAGCCGCTGGTGCATCATATTGAGCAGGATTACAAGGCTGCTGTGAAACATCTGAAAAAAGGGTTTCACGCAACCAAAGCTTACAAGGCAAAATCCATAGATACTACATTACTTACTGGCCTCACTGATATATTGGTGAAATATAAACTGCCTTTGGTGGTTTTTCGTTACGACAAGCATAAGCTCTATCAGGCAACACAAGCCTTCCTGGCGAAACTGAACCATCCCGAAATTATCGGCCGCGAGGGCAATTGGGAGATGCAGGCTTTTTTTCATTTAATTCAGGCATTGGATAAGTTCCTGGCCATTCAAAGTGATAAATATCCTGTCCCGCTTTGCGCTTTTTGCGACAGGGGGATTTATGGTCAGGTAAATCCCATTGAGGGTATTGATTTCAATTCGCCTTATTTAAAACGGGCGATGTTTACGTCGCGTGGGAAGGTTAACTTGCTTGGACTTGCTGACCATGCAGGGTTCCTGTTTGCTAAGACCCGCCTTGCAACCCACTCGACGCCAAACAAAGATTTCCAAACGGTGTTACAGCAAAATGTATTTGGGCAGCAGTTAGCGCGCCTCGTGGCCGGCAAGTTATTTCACTACCTTGAAGCCTGAAAGTATCTGCTACGAAGGGTCCTCTTCGGCCAGCTTTAAGACATCGCTGAGGGCACCCGTCGCATTGGTGGGCTTTGTCGTACCCAAGGTCATGTAATGTACTTGCTCGTCATCCGCCTGGTCACCATACTCGAAATTCTTGAACACATGGAGGCAGCGCTCTTTGAAAAAATCCATCCTGTACCTCTCGCAGG
>JAFDZL010000504.1 GCA_018266935.1 Bacteroidota bacterium
TTTACAGCCAAACGCGCATCGTCAAACTGTCCATCATGATAAACCACACCGCCGCGCAATCCTTTTTGTTTGACGGTGGGTAAAAGTTTAATTACTTCTTTTTTTGATATGACCCTCGTCTTCCCGAAGCTCAGTCTGCCCGATAGCAGGTCGTACATGCGCAAGCCCATGCTGTAAAATAGCCTGTCGAACCAGCTGTAAACGGGGATAACGAAGGGCAGATTTTTAACCAGGTGGGGGGCGTTTTTGAATAGCAGCCCGCGTTCGCGCAGGGCCTCGCGCACCAGGCCGATATTGCCCTGCGCCAGGTAACGCACGCCGCCATGCACGAGTTTCGTGCTTCGGCTGGATGTGCCTTTGGCGAAATCGACTTGCTCCAGTAATAAGGTTTGATAACCACGGGAAGCCGCGTCCAAAGCCGTCCCCAAACCCGTTGCGCCGCCGCCAATGACAATGATGTCCCAGATCTTATCGGGATCGTTCAAAGGTTTTAACAGTTCTTCCCGGGCAGCGTTCATGTTGGCAATTTAACACCTAAAACGCTCAAGTGTATTAAGTGTGAGCAATCAAATTGAAAAGGATGCGTAAAAATCACCTGGTACCCGTCGTATCCGCCTCTTCCTTCAGTTCCTGGCCCTGTTTGCCGAGTTTGATGATGGGCTTATCCTGCGTGCCGGTGATGGTCATCGGTATGCCGAAGATGCCCAGCGGCGGCAGGCCCAGCCTGAACTTCAGGTTCAGATCGCCATTGAAGTTCACCTGACCCTCAAACCTCGGCCTGAAACCGGCAAAGCGCATCTTGGTACGCTCGATGGTGATGATGTTATTGGCGATTTTGGTTTTGATATCCACTTTGGAAGCATCGTTCGGTTTTGCCAGGCTATCCTTGCCCGTCGCTTTGGCAACCGATCCGAACAGTTTAAAGCCTTTTACTTTCACCTGTTTCAGTGTCAATACGCCCCCGCCTTTGAGCGATGGGTAGATGGGGTGCATATTTTTGTCAAGCTTGCCGCTCAGCTTATAATCCAGCGAGACGATGCCCGCAGCGCTTTTGGCCGAAGAGGCCATATCATGAAACAGCTTGATCCGCTGGTAGGCCTTTTGGATGTCGAATTCCTTTGCGGTGATGTGATAATCAAAAAAAGCCTTTTGCGGGTTTACGCTGCCGTAGGTCGCATCCATCACAACCGGAGCATCAACGATAGTGAAGCCCGCTCCCTTTAGTTGTATCTGCCCGTTGTCGATGGTCATTTGTCCTTTAATGCTGTCGATATTCAGCCCCTGGTAAACCACTTTCTTCACATCGGCGTTAAAGGTGAGGTTCAGGTTGGACGGCACTAACACCACGCCGGTTGCGGCTGTCGTCTTCGCCGATGCAGATGGTTTACCCGGCGTGGCAGGCGGACCACCGGCAAAAGCCATAAAATCGTCCGCTATGATGGAGTTGCTTTTGAGGTTGAACGTACCCGTCAGTACTGCACCCGGTTTCACCGCATAATCGATCGCGTTGGATAAAGCCCCGTCCATCACGATGACCGACTTGCCGTAATTCGCCGTGAACGCGTCGAAATTCATCTTATCCTGGTTGAAGCTGAATTTGCCGGTTTTGATGATGAACGGTTTCGGGAAAAGGTCGGAGCTTAAAGTCAGATCCTTCACGTTCATCGTTCCTTTATTGAATAGCTGGTCGTAACGCCCCGCGGTCGCATCGCTTTGCTTCCCTTTCAGCGTAAAGTTTGTTGTGATCAGGCCCGACACCTTGTAATCCTTCAGCGCGAAGACCTGGTAAATTTTGCCAATATCGAGCGTACCCTGCGAATGGATATTGTATTGCAGGTCGGCAAAATTTCTCAGATCGGCGCGAACCATGAATGGCTGCCCCTCGAACGTCAGCGAGATGGGTTTGATGTTCACCTTTAACCCCTTTAGCGAACCCGTATTATCGCTCAAATTAGCGCTCACCTGCAGGTTCTCGATGGGATGAGGGTAATATTTGGTTTGGATGTAACCATTGGCAAGGTCGATCGATGCGGTCGTTACCGGATAGACCTTATGCGCCGGGATATACTTCCCTTTGGTCTTTACGTTGATCGCCAGGTCGCCGCGGAGATCCATACCTTTCACCGGATATATCTTTTTAATATCGTCCAAATGGAACTTAGAATCTATCGCGCCCTCCATCTCCAGGCCCGATTTATTGCTCAGATCGAAATAGCCTTTGATATAATTGTTGAGCGCGGATACGTTCAGCCCGGCCAACTGCATGGTGAAGTTCTTTACATTATTATCCGGACAGGAGGCATCGAGGTCGAAATGAATGTCTTTTACCGCCTCGGGCACACCGGCATACTTAATGTAGCCATCCCTGAATGACGACTTCAAACTAAACTTCGGGATGCTGGTGATCACGGTATCCACGTGCCGCAGACCGCGCTTTTTCAGCCCTGTCGAATATTTGCCCTGTGCCAGCAGATGGAGCGAATAGCGTCCTTTCAGATCGACGGCTTTTACGCCAAAGGCCCGGTTCCATTTTTCCAGGTCGATCTCAGTATTCACCCTTGCGAATATATCCGGCGACTTGACGCCTTTCATGCTGAATTTGGAATTGAACTGGTCCTTATCGATCCTGAAATGCAGCGAATCGATCTTAAACACCAAACTGTCCGGGTTGAAACCCGGCACTTTGGCGCTCATGTCTAAGTACAGATCCTGCACAGGTGAGGGTGTCTTGTTATTGGAGATATAGCCGTTGCGCGCCTGCATACTGAAGGTAAAATCGGGCATCTTATTCTTTGAGGCAATGTACTGCCCGCTCAGGCCCACGTGGATTATGCCCGTACCGTTCACTTCGGTGTTCTTCACCCATTTCGAGTACGATGGCGGCAGGGCGGTGAAAATGTCGCTCAGGTCGCTCTGGTGCGAAGTGAACTGGAAATCCATGTCATAGCCGTCCTTCAAAAACCCGAACCGCCCTACGAAATTTACCGGCAGCTTGTTGATCATCAGGTTGTTCTTCTGAAAAGTAAAAGCCAGCGATTTGGTGTTGATGCTCGTCACCAGGTCGGCATTAACGATCTTGTTACTTACATAGTCCTGTTTGTTGTAAACAAAGTCAGTACCCCCTATTTCCAGGTGCGATTGCAGGTCGAACACGTTCTTGGTAAAGTCGCCGCTGCCTTTATAATTGAAATTCCGCATGTCGATCAGCATCGGTATCGACTGATCGTCATAGACCAGGTGGCTGTTGTCAACCAGTATCTGTTCGATGCCCAGTGATGCGCTGGCCGTGTCGGCCTTTGCATTTGGATTCGGCGGCTGCGATTTGTAAACATTGTAATTGGCACGGCCCGCACTGTCAACCTCGATATTGATCAGGGCATTGCTGAGATAAATTTTGCTGATATTGATCTTGGAGCGCAGCAGCGAGGTCAGATCGACGGCGAAGGAAATATCCCTGGCCGCCACCAGCGTATCCTGGTCGAAAGGCGCGCTGCCTTTTAGCGAAAAATCCTCCAAAGTGAGCGTCAGTTCCGGGAAGCGCTTGAAGAAAGAAAGGCTGGTGGATGAGAAGTTGACCTGCCCGTTGATCTTCTGGTTCATCACCTGCTTGATCTTTTCGGTGATGGTTTTTGGGAAAAGTACCGGCAGCAGGAACATGAGCAACAGCAGGCTCCCGATCACTATGCCCGTAATTTTCAGTGTTTTAAACAGGATCTTCTTCCAATGTATCGTCATAAGCAGCAAACTGAACTAAGGCAGTATGAATATAGGAATAATTGTTGTATTGGCGGATTGTGGAATTGTTAAATTGTTGGTATGAAGGTGTGCATCGGCGTCCTCTGGTTATTTTTTTAAAATTTATTTGCAAATCAATATATTAATCGTAATATTGCGATTAATATATGGGACTCACCAAAACAGAGATATTTACCGACGAACAAAATAAGCTGGCGGTGCAGTTAAAGGCGCTCGCACACCCGGCCCGTATTGCCATTTTACAGGAGATCATGAAAGCCAATGCCTGCATTTGCGGCGACCTGGTGAATGACCTCGGCCTGGCCCAGGCAACGATATCACAGCATTTGAAGGAATTGAAAAATGCCGGCCTGATAAAGGGAACCATTGAAGGAGTGAGCGTTTGTTATTGCATCGACCCGCAGGCCTGGCAAAATCTGCAGGATGAACTGGCCGGGCTGTTTGGCGCTTATAATAATGCGGGAAACTGTTGTTAAAAAAATTTGAACTAATTAATCGCAATATTACAATAAATATCAGGAGATATGAAAACAGATGAGGAATTAAAGGAATTGGTGCGCCGGAAATACAGCGAGATCGCTTTGCAGGAAAAGGAAACAAACCAGTCGTCGTGCTGCGGTTCGGGCTGCTGCTCGGACGAGGTATATAACATCATGACCGATGATTACACCGGGTTGAAAGGTTACAACGCTGATGCTGACCTTGGCCTTGGATGCGGGCTGCCGACCCAATTCGCCAAAATTCAAAAAGGCGACGTGGTGATCGACCTGGGCAGCGGCGCCGGAAACGACTGTTTCATTGCCCGTGCCGAGACGGGCGAAACAGGCAAGGTGATCGGTATCGACTTCACCGAGGCAATGATCGGCAAGGCACGGGAAAACGCCGAAAAGCTGGGCTTTAACAATGTTGAGTTCCGCTTTGGCGATATTGAAAAAATCCCGGTTACGGCGAATGTGGCGGACGTTATTGTGAGCAATTGCGTGCTGAACCTTGTGCCGAATAAAGACGCCGTATTCAAAGAGATATTCCGCGTTTTGAAGCCGGGCGGACACTTCAGCATTTCCGATGTGGTGCTATCCGGTACTTTGCCTGATGCTTTGCGCAAAGACGCCGAAATGTATGCCGGCTGCGTTTCAGGGGCGATACAAAAAGAGGTTTACCTCGAACTGATCAAAGTGAATAGCTTTACGAATATTACCGTGCAGAAGCAGAAGCCCATCGTAATACCAGATGATATTTTGAATAAATACCTCGACTCGCAGGCATTGACTGACTTCAAGTCAGGCGCGACAGGCATATTCAGCATTACCGTTTATGCTGAAAAACCAGCGAAAACCGCATGCTGTGAACCAGGTTGCTGCAACTGATGCCCCGGGGGAAGGATCTCTCCAAAGTCAACGAAATAAAGCACTAAGATTATGATACAGCGTAAGATATTATTCGTTTGCATCCACAATTCGGCCAGGAGCCAGATGGCGGAGGCTTATCTCAACATTTTTGGCGGCGAATCACTGGTTGCGGAAAGCGCCGGTTTAGAGCCGGGAAAGTTAAATCCGTATGCCGTGAAAGTTTTGCTGGAAGACGGTATCGACATTAGTGACAAAGGCACACAGGGAGTGTTCGACCTCTTTCAAAAAGGCCGGATGTTCCAGGCCGTTATCACCGTGTGTGATGAAGCCAGCGCCGAGGGTTGCCCGATCTTTCCCGGGGTCGTAAAACGGCTTGGCTGGTCGTTCCCTGATCCATCTGGTTTTACCGGAACTGAAGAAGAGAAGCTTGAACAAACCCGGAATGTACGCGATCAGATCAAAAACGCTGTACAGGCATTTGTCGGGGAAGCAAAACAGATGGAATATTGGATGAGGGAGCATGCCCTATGAGGAGCTGCGTAGCCGAATTTATCGGCACTTTCGCATTGGTATTCTGCGGAACAGGAGCGATAATCATTGATCAGCAATCGGGCGGTGCCGTTACGCACGCCGGTATCGCTATAACTTTCGGCCTGATCGTGATGGCGATGATCTACAGTCTCGGCGATGTGTCCGGCGCGCATCTGAACCCTGCGGTGAGCATTGCCTTTACGGTTACGGGCCGGTTTCCGGTTAGGCGATTGCCCGGCTATATCGTCAGCCAGTTATTGAGCGCAACAGTGGCGAGCATTGTTTTGAAGCTGCTTTTCCCTGCAAATCAATTGCTCGGGGCGACCATGCCCGCGGGGAGCGAGATACAGTCGTTTATTCTTGAGTTCATCCTGACCTTCTTTTTAATGCTGGTTATTTTAAGCGTCGCTATTGGGAGCAAAGAACAGGGCATGTTCGCCGGTCTGGCTATTGGAGCCGTTGTAGGACTGGAAGCCATGTTTGCCGGTCCCATTTGCGGCGCATCAATGAACCCGGCACGGTCATTTGCCCCGGCGATCATATCCGGCCATACTGAACATTTGTGGCTCTATGTCGTGGCGCCGATTGCTGGTTCTGTGGCCGCAATACCCATCTGGAAATATTTAACAATACAAAAGAACACCCAATGAAAATTGCATTATTCTCCGACATACATGCGAACTTGCCTGCTTTGGAGGCATTCTTTGCCCATGTCGATGCACAAGAGGTTGACGCCATCTATTGCCTGGGCGACCTGGTAGGTTATAACATCTGGCCGAACGAGGTGATCGACGAGATACGCAGGCGCAGGATCCCAACCATCACCGGCAACTATGATTTTGGTATAGGCCGCCGCAGCGACGATTGCGGTTGCGCGTATAAAACAGACGAGGAAAAAGCGATGGGCAAAGTATCCATAGCGTTTACTAATGAGATCGTCAAAGACGAACAGCGTGCTTACCTGCGCGCACTGCCGCATCATATCAGGTTAGAATTTCAGTTGAACAATGATAAACTGAACGTGTTGCTGGTGCATGGCAGCCCAAGGAAAGTTAACGAGTATTTATTCGAAGACCGGGACGAAAAAAGCCTGCTGCGTATTATGGAGCAGGCCGATGCTGACGTGATGTGCTTTGGCCATACGCACCAGCCATACCATCGTATACTACAGTTGGCCGAGGGTGATGTAACCCGTTACCGTCATGCCATCAATACCGGTTCCGTAGGTAAACCAAAAGATAAAGATCCCCGCGGCTGCTATGTATTGCTTCATATTGATGAACGCAGTTCTATTACAAATAAAGACAGCATCAAAGCGGAGTTTGTAAGATTCGATTATGATATCGAACGCGCTGCCAAAGCTGTGGAGGACAGTACGTTGCCGAATGCTTATGCTGCTATGCTGAGGAATGCATGATTCCTCAATGATTTGATTAACTATTCATCATTGACCATTCACTATTAAGGTAGCTTTAGCTAATTTACCAGCGCTAAAACAAACTGTACTGCACCTGCCCGTTTTCGACCACAGTTTTCGGACGTTCAACTGAAAAATAAGACCCGTCGATAAAATACACCTGCGTTTCCGCGTGGCGCGACGCTACGATGATCTCGGTGCCGTTAGCATGTTTGGTGAAGAGTTCGTGCACCAGTTCGGGGCGGTTATTGTCTTGCGACAGGTGCGCCAGGAACAGGTGGCTCATAAACGCCGGGCGATGAGCCAGGAACACATCCAGCGCCTGGCGATTGGATAAGTGGCCCATGCCTCCGCTGATGCGGCGCTTGAGGTGGTACGGGTAACGACCCTTTTGCAGCATGTCCTCATCGTAGTTGGTTTCGAGGTAGGCCGCGTGGCATTTGGCGAAATGGTCGGTCAAGTGCTTGCAGGCGATGCCAATGTCGGTAAATACGCCGATGGTCACATCCTTGCTGGTGAGGATAAAGCTGTGGGCATGCGCAGCGTCGTGAAATTTCGGGAAAGCCGATACCGTGATGCTTCCTATTGTGACCGGCTCGTAGGCCTTAAATGAAACTACAAGCTGATGTTCGAGTTGCAGCCCGCTGTTGTGCAGGGTGGCGGGAGTGATGTAAACCGGTAGCTTGTACTTCCTGGATAACACCGCTATACCATTGATATGGTCGCTGTGCTCGTGCGATACGAAGATAGCTTTTACCTTCTGCATCGAAAGGCCCAGGCGTTTCATTCTCCGCTCGGTTTCGCGGCAGGAAATACCCGCATCGATCAGCACGGCCTCGTGCTCATTGCCAATATAATAGCAATTGCCGTTGCTGCCCGAATTTAACGATGCGGTAAAAAGCGCCATATTTATACAAATTAACCGCATTTTGACCGCATTTTACAGGATTGTTTAAAATCTTTCGGTTTGGCATTACTTGTCTAATTATTAACGATTTAGACAAACATTTCACTGCCCCGCGTGTTAGCACTATATTAAAAACATACCTATGCGGCAATAAAGACTTACGCTGATTTAACATTTAATACTAATTAAACATTAAAGTCATGAAAAAGTCGATCCTTTTTGGCGCGCTGGGCATGTTATTGGGCCTGGGCGTCAGTTCTGCAGCAGTACCCAAGCCAAAACATCACAACACAGATCTAAGCGCGAGAGCCGGCGTGAGTATTATCCCGCTTCGTCACGAACCGGGCTTTGCGGTAATGGTTGATAAAGAAAAACCCGGAAACTCGGTGGTGATCATTTCGAACCCGGATGAAACTTATAGCTTCAAAGATCTGCTAACCAAAAGCAGCACTTTTGAAAAGAAATATAATTTATCGAAGCTCGATGCCGGCAATTACACCGTTGAAATAATTACCAAAGGGCATGACATCAAGACCAATTTTTATGTTTATAATAAGCCCAGCGGCAAAGTGATCTTCGTTCAATAACAGATGCTGTTATTTTTGTTAGGGCACCGCTCTCTTATCAGCACGGTGCCTTATTTACGTCTCCGTTGCCTTTACAGGCCGACGAACGCCCTGATCTGATCGGCAAACCGGCCTTCACAATCTGCAAACCGCATATTTTATTTATTATTAAGCACTTACAGGTCAAAATCTGCTCAAAAAATCCGTTGGTCTATACCTTTCCGGCGGTGGTCTAATATATTTTACGGGGTGAAAAAGCCATCGTTCCTTTGGTCATTCGAAAAACGAAAGACATAAGGTTTAACAATAAAATTAGTAAGAAAAATGAAGAAGACACTCACCATCGCAGCTCTGATCCTGGTAGCCGGGACAAGCGTATTCGCTGCTCCGGGTAAATCAAGAGCTCCAAAGGCAAACAACACCGTAAGTTTTATTACCCCGGCCAAGGAGAACACTTTCAGCGTAAAAGTTGCAGCTGAAAAGGCCGTAGTAATCATCTACGACCAGGACGGTAATGCCATTTACAAGGACCTGGTTTCAAAGGGCCTGCCGACCGAAAAATCATACAATGTATCGAACCTGGAAAACGGCGACTATACCGTAGAGATCAAATCGGAAAAGAGCGACATCAAAAAACAAATGCACGTTTATGACGACGGCCAGGGTAAATCATACCTGTTCATCCAGTAATTTCAATAGCCAATTCGTTTTAATTATATGCAGATGCGAAGCATCGCCCTGGTTGGGGGCGGTGCTTCTTTGTTTGACCTCACCCTATATCCCTCTCCAAAGGAGAGGGACTTTCAAACTTTCGCCAACCCATTGGGTTCTTAACTCTGACATCTGACTTCGGACATCCGACATCTAAACACTATCTTTAGCGCATGGATCAAATACCACAACTGGATGATGCCGAACTGCGTGTGCTCGGCTCGATGATGGAAAAAAGCCGCACTACGCCCGACTATTACCCGATGACCATTAATAGCCTGGTGGCGGCCTGTAACCAGAAGACCTCGCGCAACCCGGTGGTTCAATACGATACCGAAACCGTGGTTAACGCAGTGAATACGCTGAAGCGGCGCGGACTGGTTTCGACCGCCACAGGAGGAACCGACAGGGTTGTGAAGTACAAGCACAATTTTGCCATAGTCTTTCCGCTGATACCTTCGGAATTGGCTATCATTTGTCTGCTGGTACTTCGCGGACCGCAAACGCCGGGCGAACTGAACACCAATTCGGGCCGACTATGGGAATTTGAATCGATTGAAGAAGTGCAGGAGATCCTGGACAAGCTGGCGTCTGGTGATCAACCTTTTATTAAACAGCTGGGCCGCCGTCCGGGGCAAAAAGAAGCCCGCTATATCCACCTGCTGGGTGGATCGACCGATTGGAGTGATGATAACTTTGCCACGGAAAGCCCATCCCGTTCCGCCGGTGACCTGGAAGCAAGGCTTGCCAAAGTGGAGACCGAATTAGCGGAATTGAAAGAGGCTTTTGAAAAGCTGATGAAGGAGTTGATGTGAGTTATATTTGTATCTTATGAATCCATTTTTCGATATAAGCATCGACAAAAATTTCCCAGATGATCAATTGTCTCTGCGTAACCTTGGAGAAAAACGAGTTTATGCGATTATTGGTAGACGACGTAGCGATTTTTGGGGTACAGACGGAATATCAAGCACCAAACACTATATAGATGTAGTTCCTGGAGACTATGACAATCTATTTATCCACAAAATTTTAAAGTGGCAACCCATTTGGGATATAGATCGTGTCGTTGAACATCATTACCAGCATTTTATAGTTAATCAACCGCAAGGTGATGATCAATTCTTGAAGCACATGAAATATGTCATTTTACCCCAATTAAAAAAGCAACGAAATGCAGAGGTTCGCGTCGAGTTATTTGAACAATGGTTAAATCAAAAAACACCAAACCCAAAGGAGGAGGCTAAATCAAGTATAGTAAATCACAACATTATGCATGTTGGTAACATACATGCGCCAACTCAATTTCAACAAGGCTCTGATAATTCTGTACAAACACTGCATAATAAATTTAATAAGGAAGAAATCCAGCAAGCTTTTGAATTGTTAAAAAAAGACATTCAAAGTTTAGATGAACAAATTAGGAAAGATTTCGCGATGGAAATGGATTATGCAATTATCCAGTTGGCCAAGGAAAAAGACATCAAACCACAATTATTAAATATTGGCAGCTTAATGACACAAGCTGGAGTAGGGGTATTTTCAAGCTTACTTGCTTCTCCCTTATGGGAAATCATAAAACCGCACCTCGGCTTTCATTAATTATCACCCATCTGGAAGAATATTTGTACGTCTGATAAAGAATTTATTGATATAGTTTAATTGATTACCCCATCGGGGTAAAACGTTTGTAGCCCCGTGATCAAAAATAGCCAGTGTGCCGTAGGTACACAACCCCACCATGTAAGCGTGTTGCACCTACGGCGCAAATTTCTTTTGTTGTATTTCTACAAACGGGTTGCTCCTACGGAGCAGTCTTCGTGATTCTTTTTAATATTCAGCAAAGCCAGCTTCTTTCTCAGCCTGGCTGGCGCCTATATCCAGGTTCCATGCAGAGGTTTGAAAATATGGCGCTGCGCCGTTAGCATCCTTATTCGCGTAACTGCATTTGATCACTCGGCTTTCGCCCGGCGCAAGCTCGATATAATTGTCGCTGAAGATCACCGGCAATATATCATCGCCGCCTTTGCCGTTTAACGCCCTGATATGCACCTGGAAGGCCACGGTTTTGCCGGTGTTGGTTACAGTAATCGTGCTGTTGGTTGTATCGGCGCCTTTATCGGTGCTGTAAGATATTTTCAGTGCTGTTTTGCCAAGGTCCTTCAACGAAGTGTAATCGGTATAAGAACTTTCCGGCGTCATATACCACTTGGATTTCTTCCAGTTCAGTACGTCAGGTTTCTTCGACAGCCAATACCAGTTGATGCTCCTTAAAGTTCCACTATTGTCAAACAACTGCAACTTTAGGAAATAAGTATCCGAAAAACCGGCCGGCGCGGGCAGCGCAAAACATTTGGCTGTCCCATCGGCATCGACATTTATGGTTTCGGTATGATCGTATTGCTGACTGCCATCGAGGTTGTAAATAGTCGCCTGGGCCTTCAACCCGCTGAATTTATCCAATAACGAATTGATAATATCGACCTCGTTAGTGCTGTAAGAATACATAATATGCAGCGTCTCCATCGACTTTTTCATGCCAAAATACGTGCCCGCAGGGTACAGGTAGTAATCGTAGGTGTGCCAGATGAGTCCGGGCCAGGGGTTGGCGCCCATCCATTGCACCACGCCTGTAGCCGTATTGTATTTATGAAGGCCATACCCCTCCATCATTGCGCGGTGCGCTTCGTAATTTTGCGCCTGGGCCATAGCGACGTACTGTTTGATATTGGCCGGTTTTCCGTAACGGCCTATCAGCGCAGCGTCAAACACTTTTGTGGTACCAAAATTGCCGGTGCCGCAATGGTAATTCCAGTCGGCGGTGGTAAACCATAACGAATCTTTTGGTATGAATTTGACCAGGCTTTCATATGGTGGAATAGAAGGCCCGGGCGAAATTTCGGTAGCAAAGCTGTAGGTGCCTCCGCCGAATTTTTGCGTCGTATCCGTTTCCCAGTATATCGGCGGCACCCACTCATACGGACCGGCCATTTTCACGCCGCTGTAGCCTGAAACTTTGGATTTGCTGGCATCGGCGGTCGAGATAGTCGGGTTAGGCCACTTCAACGCTGCTTCGATGTTCAGATAGCCACGTTCGACGCTGGTATCGCGGGGCGGCATATCGCTGCCGTTCAGCCATACCATGATGCTTGGTTTGTTGCGCAGCCAATACATCACGCTGCTGTCCGATTGCATAGCGACAATCCGTTTAGCTTTATCCCAGTTCTCAGGATACTGCCAGGCGCCGCAGCACATCCAGCCGGTCATTACCAGCATGCCGTATTTATCGCAAAGCGCATAGAAGTGATCATCTTCCAGCTTACCTTCCGAACGAACGATGTTCATGTTCATATCGCGGTAATACCTGATCTCCTGTTCCTGCCGATCTTTGGAACGCCGCTGGAAAATATCGGGCGACCAGGCTGCACCACGGATCATGATAGGTTTGCCATTTACAATGAATTCGCGCGATTTATTATCGATCAGCTTCGAGGTGATCTCTCGGATGCCGAAATTCTCTGAAATGGTATTGCTTGCCACCGTGCCATGGTTCACCGATAGTTCGATACTGTTCAGCTCGGGTTTACCATATTGCCAGGGCCACCAGATCTTCGGGTTTCTGATATTCAATTGAGCGTAGTCAATTGGGGTAAATGTGATATTCCTGATCTCGTTCGGGCCGAGGCGCACCTTTTGCTCGAAAGTAATATCCTCATTGATCTTGCCTTTTACGACTACGTCCTGCGGGTTTTTAGAATAATTTGTCACCAGCGCATCGACGGTCAGGTGCGCGGTTTCCAATGACGGCATATCGAAATGCGTGGTCACCAGCGGATATTGAATACCCACGCGATCAAATGTTTTGATCTCGATATCATTCACAATACCGCCGTTGTAATCGGGCGGATAATGGATCCAGTCTGCGTAATCTATTGCCAAATCTCCGCCGCGTTTTTGCGGGTTCACAGGGCGCTTGATCTCCAGCGCCAGCACATTGCTTCCCGGCTTAATGTGTTTGGTTACGTCGAGCTCGATGATACGGAAAGGCCCCATGGTTTGGGTCGAATCGGCTATCTTAACGCCATTCAGCCAAACGTTGGCTTTATAGTTGATGCCGTGCATCTTGAGCACCACGGTCCGACCCTTTTCCGACTCAGGCAATGAAAATTCCTTCCGGAACCACCAGGGTTTATCCAGCGCCGGGTCGTCAAGCTTTTTGAAATTCATTCCCATGAAGGGGTCGAAATCATAAACCTTATTGGCCAGCAGCCCGCCAATGATGGTAGTCGGCACGCTCACTTTGTACCAACCCTGCGGGTGGTAATTACTTTGCGAGATCGTATTGCCTTTGTCCGCGACTTTCAGCGACGACTGCATTTGCCAGTTGTCTTTTAGGATCATCCAGTTAGTTTCGCTGTCCTGTGCGAAAGCCTGAAAAAGGAATAGTGATAGCGTGATCACCAGGCCGAGCTTTTTCATATTTTGTAGTGTTTAATATTTTTTAGCGATCTATTGTGCATCGTAATACAATGCCGCAGCGCCCAGGATGCCTGCGTTTTGCAGCGCTGACGTTTTCACCTCAAGTCCGCCGATACTCTTTGGGAATTCGAAAGTTTTGATCCGCTCCCACATAGTTCTTTCAAACAGGCCGAACGCCAGTTGTACCGATCCGCCCAAAATGATCAGGCCGGTATCATAAGTGTACATGATCATTTTGATGGCATTACCCAGGTGCGTGCCCAGCTCTTCATAAAGCTTTAAAGCATCCCCGTCGCCGTTCTTTGCCTTCTTAAACACTTCCTCGCCGTTCAAGCCATGTACGTTCTGAAAGAATGAGCCGCTTGCGTAAAACTCATAGTTGTGTTCCAGGTAGTCCACCATGCCGAACTCACCCGCGCCGCAATTTTTTCCGGCGTAAAGGTGTTTGTTAATGATCACGCCCGCGCCCAGGCCGGTACCTATGGTCAGCCCGATCATATCCGTAACGCCTTTACCTTTTCCAAAGTGGTATTCTCCCAGGGCGAAGCAGTTAGCGTCGTTATTGACAAATACAGGGACCTTGTATTTTGTTTCGAGCAGGTCTTTTAAATGTACTTCCTTCCAGGATGGGATATGAATTACATCATACACAATTCCGCGCTGCACATCAACCACGCTCGGTACGCCGATGCCAATGGCTTTAACCTCGTTATCGATCAGCGCATCAATGAGTGAGTAAACGTCCTCCAATACCTGCTCTTTGGTGCCTTTTTTTTGTATGCGGCGTGATATGATATCAGATATTTGGTCGTCGCTCACTACCGCGCCGCGAATATTCGTCGCCCCAAGATCGATTCCTATTACTTTAGTACTCATACCGCCGCTTCTTTTTTATCGAAAATGGTTTGGTTCTTGATTAACGGTTTGGCCCAGAAGCCGATGCTGAGCATGTAACCGAAAGTGACGTATAGCAACATCATACCACCGCGCAAGCCTATAACATCGCCCAGAAGTCCGATGATTATCTGTACGACCGCCCCGCCGATGATACCGGTAACTAATATGCCTGCGAACGAGCCATGATCCTCGCTAACAGAACTCAATGCAAGCGAGAATATGATAGGGTACATCACCGACATAAAGAACCCGGTGATCGAGAACGCATACAACGAGACCTGCGCGCTGCCGAACAGACCAAGCGACAGGCAGATCATGGCCGGTATAGTAAACAGGATCAGCAGCTTGCGGCTATCCATCAGTTTCAATAGCAGAAGGCCCAGGATACCGCCGACCATCATCAGGCCCCAAAAATAGGCCACCGCATCCGCGCCTTTGGTTTGCGGGTCGAATTGATGGTACCGGTGCAAGAACTCCGACATCCAGTACGAAACGCCCTGCTCGGTTCCAACGTAACAGAATAAAGCGATGAAATAAGCGATAACCACAGGCTTTTTGAACAGGTCAACATGCGTTTTCCATGGACCCGCTTTCTCGTCGCTCTGCAGCTCAACTTTAGGAAATTTTGAAAGGAGGATGATGACGAACATCGCGAGGCTTATCACCGTGAAAAGCCAGTACAATGATATCCAGGGCATGCCCGCGGGAACCAGCGGTTGCAAAATCGATGTAATACCGCCGCTTTTCTGCTGCAGGTGCAATACCATATAAGAATAAACCAGCGGGCTCACAAAAGAAGCTCCTCCGAATATCAATTGTGCCAATACCGAGGTAAACGCATAATTCTCGGCGCCTCCTGCTACCCGCAATAAGGGGTTAATAACTACCTGGAGCATCGCCATACCACAGCCGATGAGGAACAATGACAATATTGCCGTCAGATAATTAGGCTCGGCGGCCAAAAGAAGCGATCCCGCAAAAGCAACAACAAAGGCTGCGACCATTATTCGCTTCTCATTGTATTTCTGCACCAGCATGCTCGTCGGGATAGACATAATGCCGTAAGCGATAAAAAAGGCGAACGGAAGCGCGCCTGCAAGGAAATCACTGAGTTTGAAATCCTTGATGAACGCCGGCGACAACGGCCCGATCACGTTCGTCAGAAATGAGATGACGAAAAACGTCAGCAGTATCAACACTACAATGTAGTAGTTTGGCTTACTTTTCATTAAGTTTAATTTAGGTTTGGGAAAGCGTATCTAATATCGCTAAAAATATTGCTTCTCCTAACTTTTACAAAAATTTTAAAAAGTCCGCGTGTAAAAATCCTGATATGAAAAAAGCCCGGCAGGTTTCCCGCCAGGCTTTCCCCTTTATCTATATGCATCGTCCTAAAATAAGTTGACACAAAAGTTGACTTATATGGAAAAAGCGATTAAAAACAGACATTTCAGGAAAACGCAAAAGGACTACAGTTTGGCCTTTAAGCTGGGTGTAGTTGACGAA
>JAFDZL010000505.1 GCA_018266935.1 Bacteroidota bacterium
GGCCGGCCTTAAGCTACCTCGCGCCGTTATTTTATGATGACTTGTCCGATGAAGAAAAACAAAACATCGCCGAGTTATCCGATGATTTTTGCATTATCCATAACGCCGACCAAACCGACCGCTTTATCCGCGGAACGCTGACGCAAAAGGTTATTGACCATTGCGAAAACCTCGAATACGGCTTATGGGTGTCGCTAAGCGAAAAGAGTTTCGAAGATTACAAAAGCAACTTCGGTAATAAAGATCACGAAGGCGGCTATTTCGGATGGTTAAGTAACAATCTGCCGGGCTTTCAATTTCAATCTATCCCAACAAACGTCATTACCCGTAAAGGTGGTTTGCGGCCCGATATTATCCCTCATAAAGATTTCGACCATCCCTTTGTCCGGGATTACTATAATGGCATAACCAAAGAAGAAGCGGAAAGAAGAATCCTTGCTGCTTTTAATAAAACATAATTCTGCTTCAGACAATAATCCGCAATAGATTCTTCGCTACGCTCAGAATGACAAAACAAAAAAAGACGCGATCCATCGCGTCTCCATGCGTGTAGCTCCCCCTGGAATTTCGGGACGTCCCTATGCCGCAGCTATTTCCTGGTGAACACCATGATCATTTTAAAGTTAGCCTGGAAGGGGAAAATACAGGTGCTCACCAATTGATACCCGCGCCGGTTATATTCGTCCAGGTCCTGGTTTACCAGCTGCATATCATCGGTTGGATGGATCAGCACGATGTCGGCTACCTGGTCGGGCCGGTGATGCTGCTGGGCGGCACTTTTTACACTTGATGCAAGTAAAACGCTGGTGGCTATTACTACCGTAATGATAGCTACACCGATCAATTTCAATTTTTTCATTTTAACAGGTTTTAAAGTTTGGACCAACTTACAAAACCCTGCTGCGCACCTGCCGGGTAATAATACCTTACGTGGTACGGTAAAAACACCCTTTTTATTTATTCGTTCCGGCAGGGTCTGGGCGCAGGCCGCGGCGAGTGCCCCGGGCGCTATGGTCCGAATATTCATCGGAACAGGCATTCAACCTGGCGTCAGTCAACGGGATGTCAATCAAAAATTATGTCATTTATTAATCGTAAATTTGAGTGAGACTATTTTCAGGAATTAAACCAAAACCATTAGCTGCTTGAATAAGATTGAAAAATATGCAAAGGAGTTCTTAGCTAATGAAATTCAGACCATCGAACAAAGCGGGAGAATAAATGAGCTCGCTGATTTAACCGTATTTGAAAAAGCTTTTATTCTAAAATATTCAAATGACGGATTTGAAAGCTTAAATGAACAGCTAAGGAATTCTGAAGGTGAAAACATTCCGCAATTCGGCAAGCTGTTAGAAAGCTGTCTGAACAAACTGAATAATTTTGACGGGGTGGTTTATCGCGGGGCTAACTTAACTGATCTGGAATTAAATAAATATATTGACGCCAATACGGCAAATGAACCTTTAAAGGAATTTGCCTATATCTCTGCGAGCAAGTCGAGACTTATCGCGATGGAATTTAGAGGCAACGTGTTGTTTAGAATATACTCCAGATCGGGAAAAGAAATTGAAAAAATTGCGATGCACGGCATATATGGCGCTCCGAATGAAAAAGAAGTATTGTTCAAGCCAAACAGGCGGTTCAATGTGCTGGAGGTAACACAACAAGCGGGTTATTCGTTAATTACGTTAGAGGAGATTTAGAAAATGACAACTGTAGAAAAAATAGAAGATTTAAATCAAATAGGTCAGGAAGAGTTTTATAACGTGGTAAAGATGCTCTATAATTCATTTTTGATAAATCGTAAATATTCAAGTTCGTCTTATGTAATAAAAAAGGAAAAACTGATCGACTCCTTTTCGTTATTCCTGGAGCAATACCTGGAGCTGCAATTTGTCAGCTCAAAACAATCTAAGTTGGATTTAATAAATTTCATCGATAAACTTAATATGCAAAAAGAGCTGTTAGAGATCGCAAGCGGAGAAGCAAATATGAACGACATTAAGATTGCGGCCCAACGTCTTGGAAAAAAATCCCAATCGGCCTTTGAAATGAAATAAAAAAGACGCGATCCCCCCGCGTCTTTCCTGAGAACCAAGAGTCAAGAATCAAGAACCAGGATTTTTTTCTGTCTTGGCTCTTGACTCTTGGTTCTTGACTCTCGACCCCGGTTTTAATAGTGGTAACGGACGAAAGCTTCCATCGCCTGGTACTCCGCTAAACCAAGGCGGTCATACGCTTGCGCGGTTTCGCGGTTACGGTCTTCGGCGCGCACCCAAAATTCGCGGGCGTCGTCGCCGGGGAATACGGCGCGGTCCTTCTGGCTTTGGTGCTTGAAGATGGCGTTGCGTTTGCGCAGCACTTCCTGCGGGGATAGCGGCACGGCCATCTCTATTTCGTAGGTCTCAAACTCCTTCCATGCGCCGCGGTACATCCACACCCAGCAATCTTTTACCCAATCCTCGGTCTCGCGCAGCTGGCGCAAGGCCGAGATAACGATGTTGAAGCACACTAAGTGCGTGCCGTGCGGGTCGGCAAAGTCGCCGGCCACAAAAACCTGGTGGGGCTTTACCTTTTGCAGCAGTTCCTTGGTCAGGTCCACGTCCAGCTGGCTCACCGAGTTCTTTTGCGTTTTGCCCGTCTCGTAAAAGGGCAGCGCCATAAAGTGGATATGGTCGTCCTGCAGGCCCGCGTAGCGCGCGCCGGCGATGGCCTCGGTTTTGCGGATAAAGCCCTTCACGTCGCGTATCTCCTGGCTGTCGATCTCGTTCGGCTGCTTCTGCTCCAGGAACACGCGCATATCTTCATACACCTTTTTCAGGTGACTGTTGTCGTCGCCGATGCTGTGGTTAAAGTCGATGGCAAACTCCACGAAGCGCAGCACATCGTCGTCCCAAACGGCCGTATTGCCGCTGGTCTGGTAAGCCACGTGCACATCGTGCCCCTGGTCAACCAGGCGGATGAAGGTGCCGCCCATCGAGATAACATCGTCATCAGGGTGCGGCGAAAATACGATGGAGCGTTTGCGCGCGGGCTGGGCGCGCTCGGGGCGCTGACTGTCGTCGGCGTTGGGCTTGCCGCCCGGCCAGCCGGTAATGGTATGCTGTATCTGGTTGAAAATATCGATGTTGATGTTATACACCGGCCCCTGCTCCACGGCCAGCTGCGCCATACCGTGACTGTTGTAGTCCTCTTCGGTGAGCAGCAGGATGGGCTTGTTCAGCGTTTCGGCCAGCCATATCACTGCCTTTTTCTTCAGGCCGTTGCTCCAGTCGCAGTCCTTCACCAGCCAGGGCGTATCGAAGCGCGTGAGCTCCGAAGCGGCTTCCTGGTCGAGGATGAACTCCACATGGTCGCTTAGCTGCAGGAAGGTAGCCGGAACGTCGCCCGAGATCTCGCCCTCCACGGCTTTTTTGATGATGGGGGCCTTCTTGGCGCTCCAGGCCATCAGGATGATCTCGCGGGCCTTGAATATAGTGCCGATACCCATGGTGATGGCCTTGGTGGGCACGTTGGACTTACCGCCGAAGTCGCGCGAGGCGTCGCTGCGGGTCAGGTCGTCCAGCGTCACTAAACGCGTACCCGAGTTGGGCGCCGAGCCGGGTTCGTTGAAACCGATGTGACCCGTACGGCCGATACCGAGTATCTGCAGGTCGAGGCCGCCCAGCGCGTTGATCTGGCGCTCATATTCGAGGCAGAAGTGCGCGATGTCGTCCTGTTTCAGCGTACCGTCCGGAATATGCACATTGGCGCGGTCGATATCGATGTGGTCGAACAGGTTCTCGTTCATGAAGGTGACGTAGCTTTGCGCCGCCTTCGGCCGCATGGGGTAATACTCGTCGAGGTTGAAGGTGATCACGTTCTTGAACGACAGGCCCTCCTCGCGGTGCAGCCGCACCAGTTCGGCATACACGCCGATAGGGGTAACGCCTGTCGCCAGGCCAAGCACGGTTTGTTCGTTGCGGTCGTTCTTGCCGCGAATCAGGTCGGCAATGCGGGCGGCCACAGCCACCGCGGCCACTTTCTGGTTGGGGTAAACGGTCACCGGCAGCTTCTCGTACCGGGTTTCTTCTAAGAGATTTAGTCTTGCCATTGTATCATTTAGGTCTTTTACGCCGAAAGCTGAAGGCTGAAAGACCAAAGCTTTTTTAAAGCTAAAGACTTAAAGCTTAAAGCTTAACGCTTTTTCACTGCATTATTTTATTCTTTTAGCCTTTGCTTTCTGCTTTAAGCTTTCCGCTTTCTGCTCCCTCGTAAATTTCAAAAAAAATCCCCGCAATTGCGAGGATTTCAATCAAACCAATTTAACTATCAAATTATTCCACGAGACTAGTGAAACAATAAGGAGTGCTTTTATTCTGTATTTCAACATGGTCAGCAGAGGCCGGCTTTGCAGGAGAGCCAGGAACCAGGAGTCAAGAGCCAGGATTTTAATTTGTCTTGATTCTTGGCTCTTGATTCTTGACTCTTTTGCCAAGGGCATACAAACGTAAAACAAAGAAATGAAAAGTGCAAGTACTTTTTAAAATTTTTTAATAAGTGTGCTTATTTTGTTCTTTCCCTACCGTCATTGCGAGGAACCGCCCTGCCGGCGCGATGGGGTGACGAAGCAATCTCGTGAGCGTTTCCAATATTATCCGGGCGTGCCCCTCGTTCCTCGGGTCAGGCTATCCGCTTATACTGCACAGGCATTATTCACAAGGCCGGTATCCGCTCCTATCCTTCACGCGGTTGTTTGAACTATGATTTATTTGATTTTGTGACCGACTATGATTTCATAGCACAGTGACCTTCATAGTTTTCATTTAATCATTCAAATCACGGTTCAGACAGTAAACTTAATCCATCCATTCCCTTCGTAGCCGAAAATAAACTGTTTCGGATGGATGATCTCGGCCAGTATCTCGATAGAATCCACTATCCGCGGACCGGGGCGGTTGAAATATTGATTGCCGTCGGCGATGTACAGGCGGCTTTCCTTAACTGCCTTGAGTTCGCTAAAGCCGGGTTGCCCTAACAGTATATCCATTTCACGAAGCGTCCGTTCGATGGAGAAGCCGCAGGGCATCACGAGGATAATATCAGGATCGGCCTTGCGGATATCCTCCCATTTGATAAACGGCGAGTGTTGTCCGGCTTCCGCCAAAATAGATGTGCCGCCGGCGATACCGACCAGTTCAGGCACCCAATTGCCCGAAATCATGAGGGGTTCCAGCCATTCAATACAGGCGACGGTTGGCTTGGCTTCGATGAATTTCAGCTTGTGGCGGATGATGTCGACGCGCTCGGTCAATTCTTCGATCAGGCGTTCGCCGTTTTCATGGGCATCAAGCGCATTGGCGACAGTCCGGATATCATTAAAAATATCCTGCAGGCTGTTGGGCTGCAATGAAACGATTGTGGCTTCCTTATCCAGGTATCCTTTCAATGCCTCTTCCACATCATCGAGTGAAACGGCGCACACCTCACACTGCGCCTGCGTGATCACCACATCAGGCTGTAATTCTTTGATCTTTTCGCGATTGACGGTATAAATGGACAAGGCATCATGCAATAATTCCTTTACCTTCTGATCGATGGCGGCGCTGCCCAGGTTATCGGGAATATTGGCCGCGGAGCAGGCAGGCAGCCGTTTTACCGGTTCCGGGAAATCGCATTCATGCGAGCGGCCAACCAGGTTATCCTCCAGCCCAAGCGCGCAAACAATTTCAGTAGCCGCAGGAAGCAGGGATATGGTGCGTTTATATGGATGTGCAGATTTCAAATGTGCGGATGTGCAAATGTCTTTCTGACCGCTAAAAAACCATCAATATCTGCACGTCTGCAAATATGCACATCTGCGGATTATCTTTCATCTGCACATCTGCATATTTGCACATCCGCACATAAAAAACCACTACCTTCGGTCGATGCTATTCCTCACCTTCTTTATCGGCCTGCTGGTCAACTTTGTCGGTTATGTGCCGCCGGGGAACATCAATCTTTTCGTGGTGCAGATGGCCATCAACCGGGGTATGAAGGAGGTGCTGAAGTTTACCATCGCCTTTTCCTGCGCCGAACTGATCTTCACTTTCACCATGATGAGCGGCGCCGACTGGCTGGCGCAGCAGGTGAACCTGGAAACGGCCATCGACTGGATAATGGTACTCCCGTTCGGCGGGCTGGGCACGATGATATGGATGCACCGCAAAAAACCGCCATCCACCAGGAAACGTTCGCCCGGAAGCAGCATCCGGTATGGAATTTTGCTCGGCTTCGTGAACCCGATGCAGATACCGTTCTGGATGGTATGCGGTACTTACCTTATCGCGCATGACTGGATCGGGCATGACATCCTGAGCCTGGTTGTCTTGAGCATAGGCTCGGCTTCAGGGGCGTTTTTGTGCCTTTTTGCCTACGCCAAATCGGCAACGTACATCAAAAACAAGCTTGACCTGAGTACGCGGGCAATCAACACGGGCATCGCAATTTTATTCTTCGCGTTCTCAGCCTATCACATCGTGAAGTTATTCTACCTGCATGTGATCAAGTAAGTCGCTATCTCCTGAACCAGGGACTTTTTATTGTTTATCGAAGAATTTTTTTACCGCAGTTTTATCTTTATCTATCTGAGCTTTTAACTGATCGAGCGAGTCGAATTTCATATCGCCGCGCACAAAATGCAAAAGCTCCATTTTGATAGGCTGACTGTAAATATCCCTGTTGAAATCGAGAATATTCACTTCTATATTCCTTGTCATGCCATTGATGGTAGGCCGGTGGCCGATATAACCCATGCCTTTGAAGCTTTCATTACCCAAATGAACTTTTACGGCGTAGATGCCGTCAGGCGGCACCAGCTTATAGGTCTCCCCGATCAGGATATTGGCTGTGGGATAGCCGATGGTCCGCCCGATCTGGTCGCCGCGGTTCACCTTGCCGGTGATGAAGAACGGGTAACCGAGGAACTCATTGGCGAGTTCGATCTGATCGTTCAATAAAGCAGTACGAATTCGTGTTGAGCTGACAGCGACATCATGTATATCCTGCTCCGGTATTTCGATCACCTCGTAACCGTATGCCGGGGCAAGCTGCTGTAAGTCGGCCAGGCTGCCTTTCCGGTCTTTGCCGAAGCGGTGGTCATAGCCGATGACGATCGTTTTGGTGCCGATCTTATCTATCAGCACTTGCTTAATATACTCCTCCGGAGACTGGTTCGAAAAATCGCGCGTGAAAGGCGTGATGATGAGATGATCTACGCCCAATTGTTCAAGCAGTGCCGCCTTCTCATCCATCGTGTTGATCATCTTCATATCCTGGTCCTCAGGATGGATGATCATCCGCGGATGCGGGAAAAAGGTGAGGATCACGGATTCGCCGCCGGTATCCTTCGCCAGTTCGTTTATACGCGATATGATCTTGCGGTGACCCAGGTGCACGCCGTCGAAGGTACCGATGGTGACTACGGCATTTTTGAGTGGCCTAAATTCGTCGATGTTTCGATATATTTTCATTAGGTCATTGTGTCATTAGGGCGTTGGGTCATTTTTTATTTGGCCTTCAGTTCCCTGATCGTGTTTACTAATTGCATCACTTCCCAGGCGTCTTCTACCTTAAAATTTCCGCTCCGGGTTCGGCGTAATCTGGAAAGATAAGCGCCATTGTTCAACGCTTTACCGAAATCATTCGCCAGGGAACGGATATAGGTCCCTTTACTGCATACCACGCGAAAATCCACTTCCGGCAGGGCGATACGGGTGATCTCAAATTCGCTGATAGAAACACTGCGCGGTTTCAGCTCTACTTCCTCGCCGCGGCGGGCCTTTTCGTACAGGCGTTCGCCGCCAACTTTAACGGCCGAATGCGCGGGCGGGTATTGCTGGATATCGCCAATGAATTTACGGCAGGCTTCGTGCAACTGTTGCTCCGTAATATGATCGACTGCAAATTTTTGTTCGGGTTCACTTTCCAGGTCGTAAGTAGGCGTGGTAGCGCCCAGCGTAAAAGTCCCGGTATATTCCTTTTCTTCGGCCTGGAAGGTATCGATCTGCTTGGTCATTTTACCCGTGCAGACGATCAGCAGACCTGTCGCCAGTGGGTCGAGCGTACCGGCGTGACCTACCTTCAGCTTCAGTGGTTTGAAAGCGTTGCGCAACTTGCCGACCACATCGAAGCTGGTCCATTTATAGGGTTTATTGACCAGCAGCAGCTCGCCTTCGGCAAATTGTTGAATATTATTGAAGGATTTCACCGATTAGTTTATGATTTCACCGATTAGTTTTTGATTACACCGACTAATTGGTCGCTGCAAAAATAGCTCATTGACAATAAATAAAATCGGTGTAATCGTTCCTGGGAAATCGGTGTAATCGTTTTTCTGGAGTAATCAGGCATTATGCAAGGCAGTCGTTGTAAAATATAAAATTATAATGACGATACCGGCCAAAATACGATACCAGCCGAACAGCTTGAATCCGCGCTTTTCTAAGAACGTAATGAAACTTTTGATAGCCAGCATAGCAACGAAGAATGCAATAACACTGCCTATAACGAGGAACTTAATATCCTGGTGAAAGTCAGTAGTCTTGAAATAGCCATTCTTTTCAAAATCCCAAAGGTCCTTTACCGTCGCGCCGAACATGGTCGGTACGGCAAGGAAGAACGAGAACTCAGCGGCTGCGGTGCGGCTCAGTTTCTGCGACATCCCGCCCACGATAGATGCAGCCGAGCGCGATACGCCGGGTATCATAGCCAGGCACTGGAAGATGCCGATCTTGAACGCGGTTGTACGATTGATATTCTTTTCTTCTTTGATAGTGGGCCGGTTGAACCAGTCATCGACAAAAAGCAATATAATACCACCAACTACGAAAGCTATCGCCACAACCAGCGGGCTTTCGAGCAGCTTATCGATGTGTTTTTTGAGCAAAACGCCCAATATCACTGCTGGAATAACACCTATAACCAATTTAACATAAAAGTCAACAGACCTGATGAAGCGTTTGTAGTACAAAACGACCACCGAAAGTATGGCGCCAAGCTGGATAACGATCTCAAATAGCTTTACAAATTCGTTGGTGCCGATGCCCATCAGCGCGCTGGCCACAACCATGTGACCGGTTGACGAAACAGGCAAAAACTCGGTGATGCCTTCGATGATGGCGAGGATAATGACATGGATGATGTTCATGGAATTAGTTGATTAGGTTGATTAAGTTGAACTAAGTTGATGGGTTGCGTGAGTTAACTTAATCAACTCAGTCAACCGCTAAGCTTAATCAACTCTGACTCGGCTTTTTAAATATCGCAAAAAATCCCAATGCAAAGCCTGCGAGAACTACCACAGGCGCAACCACGATCTTGGTCGTGCTGTAAATGTCCGTCGTGCCCGACATGAGAATAAAACCTAATATCACTACGGCGATGCTGATGATCAGCAGTCGGTAATTGCCTTTATCGAAAACGAATTTCATGGGCGTAGTATTGGTTTCCCTTGCTGGTTTTGCCGGGGCCGAAGTCTTTATTGGCTGCGTTGGTCTTGTTTGTGCCATTTTTTTAAGCTTAAGGCTGAAAGCTAAAAGCTTAAAGCCGCATTATCGTTTTAATATTTCAAATTTATCCGAAGCTTTTTGCTTTGGTCTTTCTGCTTTCCGCTTTTTAAGCTTAAGGCTGAAAGCTAAAAGCTTAAAGCCGCGTTATCGTTTTAATATTTCAAATTTATCCGAAGCTTTTTGCTTTGGTCTTTCTGCTTTGGTCTTTCTGCTTTCAGCTTTTTGGCTTAAGGCTAAAAGCCATTTTTATTATTTTATTTCTATTCAAAGCTTTCTGCTTTGGTCTTTCTGCTTTGGTCTTTCTGCTTTGGTCTTTCTGCTTTCAGCTACCTGTAAAGGTTGTAAATCTTCAAACGTAAATATCTATTCACTGCCAATGAGGTGCTGAACCCGGAAATGAATATACCGAGGCCGACTACGATGGCGAATACTATGCCGAATTCGGCATAGTCCTGCAGGACAACCAGGTCGGGTATTTCTTTTTGGGCCAGGTACAACGTCAGCATAAGTATCAATATGGCTATTAAAGCGCCTAAAAGTCCGTGCCAGATACCATAGATGATAAACGGCTTGCGGATGAAGCTTTTCGTGGCGCCTACCAGCTGCATGGATTTGATCAGAAAACGCTGCGAATAGATGGCCAGCCTGATGGTATTGTTGATGAGCGCTACCGATAGCAGGATGAAGATCGCCGTAAAGCCCAAAATGATCAGACTGATCGACGCCAGGTTCTGGTTCATCTCGGCCACCAGCGATTGCTGGTATGCTACATCTTTTACCAGCGGGTTTTTTAACGTCTCGGCTTTAAATTTCTCGATGCCGGCATCATTAGCAAAATCCGCCTTTAGGTACACATCTATAGATGGTGGAAGCGGATTATAGCCCAGGAACTTCATATCCACGCCCATATCCTTTTCAAGGTTACGCGCGGCTATTTCCTTGCTCACGTACTGGGTTTGCTTCACCATGGGATTGGCATCCAGTTGTTTCTGTAGCTGGAACACATCCGCTTCGTGAGCGCCCTCGTCCACATAAACATTCACTACGATGTTTTCTTTCACATAACGCGAAAGCTTATTGGCGTGAACAAGGATCAAACCGAGCAAACCAACCATCAGCAAAACCATCGCAATACCGAAAACGGTGGATATATAAATGCTTTTGGTTTTTTTGGCCGATTCGCTTACTTCAAATTCTTCCATTGATCAGATATGAGTCCCGATAGCTATCGGGATGAGATGTGAGATGAATATTGTCTTTCCCATTTCAATTCCTGCGAAAATAGTAATCCTTATGCTAAAGGTAAAACATTATCGGTGATTATTATCGCTGACGGGCACCCGGTAACGTCTTTTAACAAGATTTAACAGTTACCCAAGTAAACAAAAGATTTTGGATGAATGTTGAATTAAAAAAGCGAGATCATGACAAAACCAGCGAATTCAAAAGATAAACCATCCCCTTCCGATACGCCAACGCACAGGCCCAACGACAATGGCGGCAAAAGCATAGTTGGGTCGGACGACAATTATACGACGCGCAAGCTTCGAACTAATAATATTGCCCTACAGCGCGAGAAGGAAGAGCAACCTGTTCAACCCGTAAAAAATCCGCCAAAAGAAAAGGGCATGCAAAAAGGGAAGGTTCAGCCGTAAAGAAGTCCGAAGTCTGAAGTCGGAGGTCAGAAGTCGGGTTAATTTGGATTAAATGTCGTGCAACGTTTTTGACCGGGAAAAGGTCTTATCTTCAAACCACCAAACATTAACTGGTCATGAAGATTTACCTTACCTCCCTGCTGCTGGCCTGCAGCCTGTGCGCATTTGCACAGATCCCCGGCGATGTCATCGCCAAAAAATGCGATTCAATTTTTGATGGTTATAAGGATAAGCCTGGTGTCGCGGTACTGATCGTACAGGATGGTAAAATAGCGTTCGAAAAAGGCTACGGGCTGGCCAATCTTGAATATAATATTCCGATAACTCCAACTACGGTTTTTGATATTGCTTCGGTGTCCAAGCAATTTACCGGCTACGCCATTTCGACCCTGATACAGGAGGGTAAGCTATCGCCCGATGACGATATTCACAAATACCTGCCGGATGTGCCTGATTTTGGCAAAAAGATCACGATACGGAACTTAATTCACCATACCAGTGGTTTGCGCGACTGGCCTGAAGGTCTCCACGCCGCGGGTTGGCGTTGGGAAGAGGCTTTCGGCTGGGAAGATATTATGCGCATGGTAAAGCAGCAAAACGAGCTGGATTTTGAGCCGGGATCGCGGTACCAGTATTCCAATACGGGTTATAATCTGCTTGCGGCCATCGTGGAGAAAGTGACGGGAAAAACGCTGCCGGTTTGGGTTGACGAAAACATATTCAAGCCTTTACAAATGAATTCGTCGCAGGTGCTGACGGACTACTCAAAGGTGATCAAAAACGTAGCAGGGTCATATTACTGGGATAACGGTTTCCATAGATCGAGCGATATGCTCACCGCCTGGGGATCAAGCTCGATATTTACGACGGTTGAGGATCTGTCCAAATGGGTGATCCGTTTGCAAAAAGGCTGGGACGAAAAGGATCCGGTTTATATGCGGATGATCGAAACGGATAAGCTGAACAACGGCGACAAAAATAACTATGCCTACGGTAACGTGGTGATGGACGACCAGGGGCTGCTGAACATCAACCATACGGGCGGATGGGCGAGCTTTGCCACGGTGATATCGACTTACCCAAGCGAGAAAATTTCCATCATTTTGTTGAGCAATAACGGCAGCTTCGATTCGTACGGAGGCGCCAATCACGTTGCCAGGGCGCTTTTCGGCGGCAAATTCAAAACAATCGACCGGCCAAAGACGGTCGATTGGGGAAGCAAGCCGACGGTAAAGGTTGACGAGCCGGTGCTGAACAAATACACGAATACTTACAAGTTGGGAGATGGCTGGTATGTGACCTTTACGCTGGAGGATGGCAAACTGATGGTGCAGGCTACCGGCGAAGGTAAATTTTCGACCGAGCCCAAGTCGGATACCGTGATCTGGGTGCCCGGGTATAATTCCGCGTTCATTTTCAGGGACATCACCGATAAGGCCAACACGGCAAAGTATAAAGGCATCATCGCGCCGAGGATAACGCCGGTTAAGGTTGACGCTTCACAATTCGGTCAATACGCCGGGAACTATTATAGCACGGAACTGGAAACCACTTACCGGCTGTATGTTAAAGATGGCAAGCTGATGATTCATCACATGCGCCTGGGCGATTTTCAGTTGATCCCGGATATTGCAACAGCAGGTATATTCAGCGGTGATGCGGGCCGGATGGACTTTGTAAAAGACGCGCAGGGAAAGGTGACAGGTTTTAAGCTTTCGGGGGGAAGGATAAGGAATATCAAATTCGAGAGACTATAAAAATCGATGTCATTTCGATCCGCCAACCGGCGGAGAGAAACCTTATAAAAGCGGACGGTGACAATCATCGTCTAACAAGCGTGATGTCGAAGGTTTCTCCTCGTACCTCGTCGAAATGACATTTTGTGTTTACGACTTAACAATCCCCGCCGAATTAAACTGCAGGTCATACAGCTTGCGGTAATAGCCATGTTCGATCTTGAGCAGTTCCTGGTGGGTGCCCATTTCTTTGATCTCGCCATGATCGAGCACGATGATCTTATCGGCATTCTGGATAGTAGATAAACGGTGAGCGATGACGATGGCCGTGCGGCCCTCCATCAGCTTATAGATAGCGTTTTGGATCAGCAGTTCGGTTTCCGTATCGACGGAGGAGGTCGCTTCGTCCAGCACCAATATCGCCGGGTTGTAAACCAGCGCCCGGATGAAGGAGATCAACTGCGCCTGTCCCGCCGACAAGGTCGAGCCGCGTTCCATCACGTTGTAATCATACCCACCGGGCAGACGTTCGATAAATTCATGCGCACCCACATCTTTTGCCGCCGCGACGATCTGATTGCGGGTAATATCCGGGTTATTCAGGCTGATGTTATTGGCGATACTGTCGCTGAACAGGAAGACATCCTGTATCACCGTCGCGATCTGCGAGCGCAGGAAGCCTACTTCGTATTCGCGGATATCCACGTCATCGATCTTTACCGTGCCTTTGCCGATCTCGTAAAAACGGTTCAGGATATTGATGGTGGATGATTTGCCTGCCCCAGTAGCGCCAACCAGCGCCAGCGTTTCGCCTGGTTTTACCTGGAAGCTGATGTCCTTCAGCACCCAGTTCTCGTCATTATAGGCAAACCAGACCTTCTCGAACGATATTTTGCCTTTCAGACCCGAATTTCTCAGTTTTCCCTCGTTCGGTGCAACTTCATTCGTATCCAGCACGCGGAAAATACGGTCGGCGCCAACCATGCCCATTTGCAGCGTATTGAATTTATCGGCCAGCTGGCGGATTGGGCGAAATAAGAGGTTGAGCAGCACGATATACTCCAGTATCAAACCGGGCGTTACAGGGTTATGGCTTGTAGAAAGACGCGCTAATTGCTCGTCGTTCAATATCCTTTTACAACCGTACCATACCAGCAGACCAATACAAACCGCAAACAAAATCTCAACCACCGGGAAGAAAATGGAATAGTACCAGTTGGAGCGAATGTTGGCGTCGCGGTATGTCACGTTCACTTCTTTGAACTTCCTCATTTCCTGTTTCTCGCGCGAGAAATACTGGATGATGCTGATGCCTGAAATATGCTCGGCCAGGAAGGCATTCAACTGTGCGACTTGTGTGCGCACTTCCTGGAAAGCCGATTTGATGGCCTCTTTGAAAATGTATGTCGAAAGGAACAGCAGCGGCATCGGTATCAGCGTGATGAGCGCCAATTTCCAGTCTTTAATGATCATCAATGTCAGGATGGCAACCACCAGCAGCAGGTCGCCGACGATGGAGATCAAGCCTTCCGAAAAAATATCCGCGATAGTCTCAAGATCGGATACAGTGCGGGTGATCAGGATTCCGATCGGCGTGCGGTCGAAATACTTTAATCTCAGACTTAAGATATGATTGAAAACATCTTTACGCAGATCGCGGATAACGGATTGGCCCAGGGAATTGGTCAGGTAAGTTTGATAGTACTGAACGGCGGTTTGCACAGCCAACTGGATCAGCATCAGCACCACCATCAGCACCATGCCGTTGTAATCGCCGCCGATGATGTATTTATCCAGCGTCAGCTGCATCAGTATCGGCTGGATGATGGCATTACCGGCAAGAAAAATGGTGAGGAAAGCGGCCAGCACAAAAGTTGCCCTGTAGGGCCGCACATAGTGCATCACCCTTCCGAGCAGTTTCCAATCAAGCGCTTTGCCGGTTACCTCTGACATTTTTTAATTTCGAATATCGAATGTTCAATTTCGAATTTATAGGGTGTCCAATTCGCGAAATAGTCAAATTCGATCCGCTAGCCAGCGGACGAAATTCGACATCCTCACAAATAAGGATATTTTACCTCAGTTAAATATAGCCCGCAGGCAGGGACGGATGTTCCGGCTTTGCTGCGGTTTTTGCTTTCTATAATTTGTTTGATCGCTGCAGGCCCCATTTCTTTCCGTCCAATAGCGATCAGTGTGCCTACAATGGCCCTTACCATGTTGCGTAAGAACCGGTCGGCCGAAATATGGAATACCAAACCACCGTCCTGTTCAACCCACTCTGCCTTTGTTATTTTACAATTATTGGTAAAAGTTTGCGTGTTCGATTTACTGAAACAGCTGAAATCGGTGTATTCCATCATGATCGCAGCCGCCTTGTTCATCAGTGCAATATCCGGTTTATCGCGCAGTTCCCACGAACGGTTGACCTTGAAAGGATCTTTTTCGAAATGAATATGATACTCGTATGACCGCTGCGTGGCGTCGAAACGGGCGTGGGCGTCGTGGTGAACAGGAATGATCCGCTTGATGGCGATGTCTTTTGGCAGCACGGCGTTTAGGCCACGTGAGTCAATGGTCAATGGTGAATGGTGAATATTTTTTACAGGATTATCCATTGACAATTCACTATTCACTATTGACTTCAAATCGAAGTGTGCGTAGAATTGGGTAGCATGAACGCCGGTGTCCGTCCGCCCGCAGCCGGTGGTTTCGATGGACTGACGCAGGACCGTGGACAGGGCTTCATCCAGCAATTGCTGCACCGTCAGCGCATTGGGCTGAACCTGCCAGCCATGGTAATTGCTGCCATCGTAGCTCAATTCAATAAAATAGCGTTGTTTCTCGGCCACGGGCAAATTTAATGATCTGGCACGAAGATTATCCGGGAAGCTGTAAAGGTTTCAGTCCTTTTACCCCAAGTTTTTCCGCAATGTAAAGGATCAAAGTATATTCTTCTATAGTTGTGGGCTTTACTTTTTGTTCAAGGGCATAGTTTCCAAAACAAGGGCCACAGCATTTAGATCCGTTATAAATTTCTGAATTTAAGGTTTCAATAGATAACAAGGTTCGTGTTTTATTGACGGCACGGAGTTGTATCACAAAACTTGCGGAGTATTTGAATGACTTGTCTTTATGATGATAAACTAAGGAAGTCCATGGCGTATCAAAAGAATTCAGGAAAATATCATTTTTGGTGTTAGGTTTTTGAAAATATTCCTTGCCAAGGATTGCGCTATCCGGAGTTTCAACCCTAAATGTTATTATCTCTGCGATGTCATCAGGCTCAGTAGGCTTCGCGTAAAATGCCTTTTTCAGAACCGGATCATTAAGTTGGTGATTAACGTCAAATATTTTCGTCACCGTATCGTGAAGTTTCTGTACAGGAATGTCGAAGGTATAGCTTGTGGGATTGGTGACGGAAAGTTTCTTTACTTCAACCGTTTTTGGAGACTCGCCACAACCAACGACAATCAATGTGGTCAAAGCCAGTGCTAAAAAGCCTATATGTGTTTTTATGAGCATTAAGGTTATAAGCAAAATTACTAATAATCAGCAAAGATTAATATTGTGCCTACCAGTAACTTGTCGCTGAATAAAACGTCTATCTTTGCGAAGTTGAAACCGATAACTAATACAATTAATTTCAACCAATACAACCAAAACATGATCCAACGCATACAAAGCATTTACCTTCTGCTGGCCGGACTGGCGATCTTCGCGCTGTTCCTGTTCCCGCTGGCGCATGGCGTGTATATCAATACCATCCCGTCAACCATTACCATCAGCGGCGTTTACCAGGATGCGGGCGGTCACCCGGCGCATATGCAAACTTTTACTGCCTTAATAGCAGGGACGGCGGTGGTTGGGATATTGCCATTTGTCCTGATTTTTCTGTACAAAAACCGTAAGCAACAGATCACTTTCTGCTACCTGTATATCCTGGTGATCATCGGCTACAGCTTCTGGATGGTGCAGACGGTGAAATCGGTGACAGGCGGCCTGACGCTGAATACCAGCAATTTTGGCATAGGTGCACTGCTAAGTTCGGTTAGCATAATTTTTGTACTGCTGGCGGTGAAGGGTATCCGGAATGACGAGAAGCTGATCAAATCGGCCGATAGGTTACGGTAGGACACCATTTAATGATTTAAGGATAGAAATGATGAAGAATAAATGGAGGGTGTTGTTGTTTTGCCTGCTGTCACTGCTGTTTATCGGTTGCGACAGGGTGACCAAGGACCTGGCTAAGGACCACCTGATGAACCATGAGCCGATCACTTACCTGCACAATACCGTCATACTGGAATATGTAGAAAATACCGGCGCTGCCTTAAGTCTCGGGGATAGTCTGCCAAAACCTGTCAGTTTCTGGCTACTGAGCGTTTTGCCGTTGCTGTTCCTGGTGGTATTATTCGTTTATGCCATCCGCAAAGTTGATACCTTAAGCGACTCGAAGCTGCTGGCCTTCGCGATGATCTTCGCGGGCGGTCTGGGTAATATTATCGACCGCATAGCCTTTGACCGGCACGTAACCGATTTTATGAACGTTGGTATCGGCAGCTTGCGGACCGGCATTTTCAACGTGGCCGATATGTGCGTTACGGCAGGAGTTATCGTGTTGTTGTTTGCTTATTGGGAGAGGAAACCGAAGGAAGAAGTCGGAGGGCAGAGGTCGGAAGTCTGATTTATTTTTTGCGCCATTTGTCATATTTGGCCATTACTTCCTTGTGTGATATAACTTCGCCCTGGTCGGCCTGTTTCAATCCTTCTTCAATACCGGCTTTTTCCTCTGGGTCGATATCATCCCACTGGTCTTCGGGTTTATTTAAGCCATATTTTTCACGCATCTTGTTAATGAATTCAGATGCAGGCATTCCCAACCCTGCTTCAGCTTGTGCAAGGCCTTCATTGATTCTTGCTTTCAGATCTTCGGGAAGTGTATCCCATTCTTCAGTTTCCATATTGTTAATGTAGTATTATAAAAATAGAACGCTTTTGGCTATTCTGAAAATTCTTAAATTCTAAAATTCTGATTCAGACAATTTACCATCCCATTGTCATATATCCCATTTCCTGCGCCGGTATTTGAATTGGCGAATAAAAAGCGTACCTTTGCGCCCGATTTGGCGATGTTGCCAGATTCGTTATTTTAATTCATGAACAACCCATTTATTGAACTGGGAATCCGTCATGAAATTGTTAATGCCATCTCTGATTTAGGATTTGAAAATCCTACGCCCATACAGGAACAGTCTATTCCTGTTTTGTTATCAGGCAGCAACGATTTTGTCGGATTGGCCCAAACCGGGACCGGCAAGACTGCTGCTTTTGGACTTCCACTGTTGGAATTACTTGATTTCGAAGCAAATCATCCGCAGGCGCTTGTATTGTGCCCTACCCGCGAATTGTGTTTACAGATCACGAATGATCTGAAAAATTATGCCAAAAACACGCGCAACGTACATGTTGTGGCTGTATATGGCGGTGCAAGTATTTCTGACCAGTTACACCAGATCCGCCGCGGCGTGCAAATTGTTGTCGCCACGCCCGGACGTATGCTGGATATCATCGGCCGCGGCGCCATCGACTTCAGCGGCGTGCGGTATGTAGTGCTGGACGAAGCCGATGAAATGCTGAACATGGGTTTCCAGGAAGATATTGACAATATCCTTTCGGAAACGCCTTCAGATAAAAAAACATGGCTGTTTTCAGCGACCATGCCTTCGGAAGTGAGAAGGATCGCCAAAAAGTATATGGATGATCCGTACGAGCTGACCATGGGCACGAAGAACACCGGGAATGAGAATATCGACCACGAATATTATGTGGTTCGTGCGCGCGACAAGTATGCCGCTTTCAAACGCATAGTTGACTTTAATCCCGAGATATTCGGTATCGTATTCTGCCGCACCAAGATCGAGACCCAGGAAATTGCCGAGGCTCTGATTAAAGACGGTTACAATGCCGATTCGCTGCACGGCGACCTTTCGCAGCAGCAGCGCGATAAGGTGATGAAACGTTACCGCGAGCGCAGCCTGCAATTGCTGATCGCTACGGACGTCGCCGCGCGCGGTATCGACGTGAACGATGTTACCCACGTGATCAATTACTCGCTGCCCGACGAAATTGAGAACTACACCCACCGAAGCGGCCGTACCGCACGTGCGGGTAAGACCGGTGTTTCAATCTCGATCATCAATGCGAAGGAATTGGGTAAGATCCGCCAGATAGAAAAAACTATCGGCAAGCGCTTTGTTAAAGTGGAAATTCCGGGTGGTTTCGACGTGGTTGAAAAGCAACTGTTCGCCCTGATACACAAGGTTCACAATGTTGAGGTGAACGAGCAGCAGATAGAACAATACCTGCCGCGCATTATGGACGAGTTTAAGGAACTGAGCAAGGAAGAGATCATTAAACGTTTCGCCTCGCTCGAGTTCAACAGCTTCCTTGACTATTACAAGAATGCACCTGACCTGAACGCTCACGTTGAGGAAAATCGCCGTCCTGAAGGCGGCGACCGCTTTAACCGCACCGGCATGCGTTCAGACTTTACCCGGCTGTTCATCAACCTGGGTTCGGTTGACGGCTTTACCCGCGGCGACTTGCTGGGGTATATCTGCAACACTACCAAGATCAGCGGAAAAACTGTTGGTAAAATCGACGTGAAGGGTGTTTATTCTTTCTTCGAAGTGCCCAACGACGACGTTGCCAAAGTGCAAAATGGCTTCAGGGGAGCCGATTTCCACGGCCGCGACGTACGTATAGAAATTTCCGGCGAAAGCAGTAACGAAAAGCGCGGTGGTGCGTCTAACTATAAAAAGCGCGAAGGCGGAGACAGAAGAGAAGGCGGTTTCCGTGGCGGCTCGGGCTACAACGGCGACCGGCGCGAAAGACAGGGAAGCCACAGCGGTGGTTTCCGCGACTTCTCAGGCAAACGACGCGAGGATCGCGGCGAGCGTCGCAAGAGATTTTGAGTTAGTTAATTAGAGATCAGAGTTTAGAGATTAGGCGAATCAGTCTTTCGGACTTACGCGGACTTTCGGACTTTCGGACTCCACATAAAGAACTTAGTTTTAGGTTTAGTTTAGTTTGAAAAGGCCCTTCGCTGTGCGGCGGGGGCCTTTCCTTTTTAGGTTGTGCATCGTCCTAAAATAAGTTGACACAAAAGTTGACTTATATGGAAAAAGCGATTAAAAACAGACATTTCAGGAAAACGCAAAAGGACTACAGTTTGGCCTTTAAGCTGGGTGTAGTTGACGA
>JAFDZL010000506.1 GCA_018266935.1 Bacteroidota bacterium
ACAGACCATGCCTGGAAATACTCATCGGCCCGGTCGCCAAATACTTTTGCCCACGTGCCTGCTGTAACCACGGGGACGTTTAGCGCTTTCAGCATTTCAGGCCTTAGCAGTTCAGCCGGAACAGGGCCTTCAAATAATTTTTGCGCAGCGGATGAATAATCACGTACGCTTCCCCATGAACCAGGCTCGTTTTCCACCTGCATCATGATCACGGTATGCCGGCTATCCGCTATTTTGAGATGCCTCATCACAGCTGAAAAGGCATTGATATCCGCATCCAGCGTCGCCTGTGCATGGGGCGAAGGTGAATCGACGGGCTGACCATTTTTTCCGGTTATGTTCGGGTATTCGGCAGCTTGCAGCTTCATCCATTGAGGCATGTAATGATCGCTGCCATTTTTCCATGTAGCAAACCAAAGCAATACGAGGTGAACCTGATGTTCCCGTGCCTGGGCCAGCAGCGCATCAATGAAGGAAAAATCAAATTTGCCGCGCTGCGCTTCAACCTGTTCCCAGTAGATCGGGATTTCAAGCGTATTGGCATGCATTGTCTCTATCGCCTGCCATACCCCGGGCATCATTCCCGGCCAGCCGCTTGAATTGTGAACCTGGCCGCCCAATATAAAAAAGGGCTTCCCATCTACCAAAAGCGCATGACGGCCATCCCGTTCTATTATTTTCGGCATGGGGACCGATGTTTGAGCAAAGGCATTTGTGCACCACAATCCCGTGAGCGCAAGGCCAAAGCAGATAGTCTTGATCATTTTTATCATTTTACAACTTCGCGGTAATGGCTTTGCCGGAATAAACTACCACCTTGTCGAATTTTTGAGCAACAGCGCCGCCGGTACCATTGTTACTGCCAGCCAGCACCACGTTAAATGTATGCTGTTTTAACATACCCGGAAATTTTCCTTTAGTATCGGATATGATTAGTTGACGGGTTTTATCTTTCCAGGTAATGGTAAAGGTGGCGTAAGCGCCTTTTTCGTAATTGTAATTATCGTTCTCGTCCTCATACATTTTAAAGGACCCATCCGCGCCGGGATAGATGCGCAGTTCGATAATGTTTCCCGGTTTCTGAGTGGCGTATTCCATTTCCGGTCCCAACGGAACAATGGAACCTGCTTTGATATAAAGAGGCAGCACGTCGATGGGGGCGGAGGCGTCGATCGCCTGACCGCCGTTAAGCACATTGCCGGTCCAGAAGTCGTACCATTTTGATGCTGCGGGAAGGTAAACTTTCCTCGATTTTTCGCCCTGCGCCGTCACAGGGTTCACTAAGAATGCAGGGCCAAACATGTATTGATCGGGTATGTTATAGACGTTAGTATCGTTCCTGAAATCAAAGGTCAGCCCGCGCATCATAGTATAATTATCCAGGGTTACCCGGCCTGCCAGCGAATAGATATAAGGCAGCAGCCGGTATCTCAAGTTATCAAATTTCAACAATATCGCTTTAGTAGCTGTATCCCAATTGTTTGAAAAAAGCGCCCGCTCGCCCTTACCGTGAATACGGAATATCGGGCTGAAAGCGCCGAACTGGAACCAGCGAGTGAATAGTTCCCTGAACTCAGGTTTCGACCAGTCCGGCGCCTTCCAGTAATATTGGTAACCGCCTATGTCCGATGTCCAGTAAGGTATCCCTGATGCGCAGGCATTTATCCCTTGCGGCACCTGGATCTTTAAAGCCGCAAAAGAGCAAAAAATGTCGGACGACCATAGCGTAGCAGCGTTTCGTTGTTCTCCGGCAAATGACTGCCTTGCAAGAAAAAAGGCGCGTTTTCCGGGGATATCCCGGCGCCATCCTTCGTATATTCCGCCTGTGTGTACTAATGAATAACTATTAAAATAATCGATACCCTTACCTGTATAAAAATTGCTTTGTCTCCGCGCGTCCAAAAGCGTGCCGTTATCAGGCTCGCATTGGTCAATCCACCAGGCATCCCAGCCATACCGCTTAACAAGGCTGTCGCGGGCTTGTTGCCAGTACAGGTCGCGGGCCTTTGGATTGTGGGCATCGTAATAATTGTCAAAGGTGTGCGTAACTATATTATCCCAGGTAATGTCGGTGAGCCCTCCAATTTTGTTTAAAGCGTCATAATCTTTAGTACCTTTCCCGAAGACCGGCCATATCGAGAGCATGCCGTGAATGTTCGCTTTGTGCAATTCATCCATCATGGCTTTTGGGTTAGGGTAACGCTCCGGGTTCATCACATGCGACCCAATAGGCAGAGGATCCCAGTAGTACCAGTCCTGCACGATGACATCGACCGGTATGTGATTATTGCGATAATTGTCTTTAACCGATAAGATTTCTTTTTGCGTCATATACCTGTCTTGCGATTGAAACAAACCGAATGCCCATTTTGCAAACATGGGTGCCTTCCCGGTCGCAATGCGATAGAGATTAATGATCTGGTCAAAATCGGGCCCGTAAAAGAAATAGTAGTCTGCCTGGTTGCCGCTTTCGGACACATATTTGAATTTGGTATTGTTGTCAATACCGCCGTAAAAATTGGAAGCAGAATAATTGTCCCACATCAGCCCGTATCCTCTTGTTGACAACACAACGGGAATTGCGCCTGTCATATACCGGATAGCCAGGTCCTGGTCGCGGCCCTTGTAGTTAATAGACAAGCTATCGGTTGGATGGCAGCCTAAGCCGTAGAGCGCTTCGGTTGCCGGTGAATCGAACTCCGTGCTGACGTTATAAGTGTTAATGCCGGCGATGGTAGCAGGGGTCATCGTCTTATTCTGCGCGTCTTCCGCAGCAATTATTTGACCCTTCAGATCTTCATAGGTGATCGCGTTGGTTGCTTTATTAACGATGACCTTTAATCGTTTTGTTGTGATGATATATCTGCTTTTACTTTGTTCGAATTTAAAAGCTGTGTACTGCCACTTATGATCGATAATAAGCGAATTCTTTTCGCGAAATTGATCAAACACGGTATATTTTACTTCTATGATATCGTCTTTGCAGATGTTTATTTTCATCAGCCCCCTATCAAGTTTGAAAATTATTCCATTTGATTTTGCCTGGCATGAGATAATTGCGGCCCCCGCATTTGTTATAGTTAAATACACAAATATTAAGAGTAATAACAGGCGTCTGAGAGCGGGGAGTTTAGAGATCATTTTTAAAACTTAATTCTTAAGGAACTGTCCTTTGTTTATTGTACATGCAGAACAACAAAGATGGGGGATAAGCCGGAGTTGTAAAGCCATTATTTATTCAAGCCGATTGCTTTCGCTCCAAAACTATGTGATAATCTGATAAGGAGTGTAATACAAAAAGTACATTTTATATATAAAAATGTTAACGCGACGTAGAAAAACGCCGTTATTACATTTACGTTGAGCTTTTTTGGTTAAAGTAATCCCGGGTAAAATAGGCGTATAGCCAGGTTTGGTTTAAACACCAATCCCGTTTTCTAACAGAGCACTAACAATTTGTTTGTTTATTTAAAATTCCACCAGGCGACATCCTTGGGCGGGTCACCCAGCGTGTAAGGCTCGCCGATACGCGGGACGTTTACCGGGATGCCATCCTTTTCAGCGGCGGGCAGGAGTTTTTCTATCGGCTCGTTCCATGGCTGATCAGCTTCTACGAACTTGGCCCAGTGAATGGGCTGCAGCAAACGGGCCTGCAGATCGACGGCAGCCTGGGCGGCTTGCCCAAACCACAGATGTGTCCAGGGCCAGTTCGGACTATATTGCCCGCATTCCAGCAGCGCAAGGTCAAAGGGGCCGTATTGCCGGCCTATCTGTTTAAACTGCGGTCCGTAACCGCCATCGCCCCCGTAAAACAACCGGTAATTGCCGGCCTGTATCACGTAAGACGCCCAAAGCGTTTTATTTTCTTCGGTATAGGTGCGGTTGCTGCGGTGCTGCGCCGGCGTAGCCGTAACCCGGAGTCCCCCGGGCAGCGTAGCCGATTGGTTCCAATCCAGTTCGATGATCTTTTTAGGATCAAATCCCCAATAAACCAAATCTGAAGCTATACCCATGGGCACGACCGCCATTTTGATACGGTCCTTAAGTTTTTCCAGGGTATGATAATCCAGGTGATCATAATGATCATGGGAAATGATCAGCACATCGATAGGCGGCATATCCTCGGCGTGGTAATGTTTAGTGCCGGGAAATGCGGTAATCAACCCGGGCACCGGCCCTGCATGGTTGCTAAAAATAGGGTCTATAAGAATATTACCTTCGCCGGTTTTGATGAGCAAAGACGAATGCCCGAACCAGACGATGGTGGGTGCCGGAGCAGACAATGCATTTAAATCAGTTTTTACCCACGGCAGTTCGTGCGAAGGCCTGATATTTTCGGGACGGCTGTTAAAGAGAAGGTTGTGTTTAACCGTCGTGTCGGCACGTTCAGCCAGGTTCTCGAAAGCGCCGTTTTTGTAATTCGGCAAAGCTTCCAGCCTGGTAAGTTCAGCTCCTTTGGGGTCTTGCCCCACCGACTTCACCGCATCGCAGCCATAGATTGCCGCCAGCGACAACAGCGCCACTATACCGATTCCCAAACAACACTTTTTCATACTCCAAAAGTTTCATATAACGCTTGAAGTCCTTAATTATTTCTCTGAATTAAAAAAAGAGTTGGTGCGAGACGGACCTCTGTTATTTTATTATCTTTATCTAATCAAATTTGAACCTAAAATGAGATCCTTATTCACGTTTATCGCATGCTTGTTGATAACAATATCGGCCTGCGCCCAAAAGGTCGATTATAAGAACAACATTATCAGTATCGACGGGAAAGAAACCGCCAAAGTCAGTAAGATCAAAGACAAGGATAATATGCGCCTCACCAGTTCATTCGAGGTTTATTCCATGTCGGGTACCAAACTGGTGATCGCGGCACTGGCAACGGAATTCGATAACGCTGGCGATAATCTAAGCTATTATTACCGTTTGATCTTCCTCACAGCGAACCAAACAGGGGTATTCATTATATCGAAATTAAGCCCGGAGAGATCATTTGTTAAATTATTAGGCAGCTCAGGCATTTTTGTAAACGATGATACTGACCCTGAAAAGGTGAAGGAGTTTATCGCGTTAAAAGGTAAAACACCGCAACCTGCAGCACCAACCGCGGGAGCCACAGATTATACGCTGGTGAGCCGCAATCGGATATGGCCTATAAAAATTGAGGAAAATAAGACCATTACCCAGGAAGACAAAATAATAGGCAGTTTTAGAGCGATACCGCCCATGGTCTTAGGCTACGATAGTTATGAATTTAGCCTGCCTAATGGTACTGTCGTTGCTGTTGTAAGCTTTAAAGACGGTAACAACGCCCAGGCGTTTGATGTACTGACTAATAAAGACAGTATGCGGCGAATGGTGAACATTCCGACGAGAGAACGGGTGACAATAGCTTCCACTCCGGCTGACAAAAATGAGATCGCCCTGAAGAGGCTGGTCCAATGGATGGTAACAAAGGATTATTTGTAATACATTTTTGGTCAATTGCCTGGCTTAGCGGGCACGTAATTACATGATTAAGTCAAATTATCGTTGACTCAAATCCCCATGCAATAATAGGCTATGTTATTAATATCTTCGTCTTCATGAAGATATTAGGCCTCATAGGCGGCATTAGCTGGGTATCCACCATCGATTATTATAAGCTGATCAATCAGGGCATCAACGAACGCTTAGGCGGACTTGAATTTGCCGAATGTATGATCTATTCTTTCAATTACGGCGACATCAAGCGAAATAATGATTCTGAAAATTGGGATAGCACTTTAGCAATGCTTACTAAAGCAGGCCTGGGTATGAAGGCGGCAGGGGCGGAGGCGATCGTCCTTTGCGCCAATACCATGCACCTTATAGCCGACCGGCTGGAACAAAATGTACAGTTGCCGGTAATCCACATCGCGGCAGTCACAGCCGAAGCTATCAAAAAAGCAGGTTTAAGTAAGGTAGGGTTACTTGGAACCAAATTTACTATGGAGCGCGATTTCTTCAGGCATAAGCTTACCGAAAGAAACATTGAAGTGCTGATACCGGGCGACACCGAACGCGACCATATTCACTACACTATATTTGAAGAGCTCGGCCGCAACGTGATCAAACCTGAAACAAAACAGTTTTATCTTGATGTGATCGATGAACTGGTTGCTAAAGGTGCTGAAGGCATCATTTTGGGTTGTACAGAGATACCGCTTCTCATCAGTCCGGACGATGTGAGTACCCCTTTATTTGATACCACGCTTATCCATTCCGCGGCTGCGGTGGAGTTTGCACTGGGATAATTATTTCATCGCTGCATAACAGTTATTCCCAAACGCACAGTTTCACGTGTTTGTGATCCTGGTCATTTTTCTTTAGATCATAATCCGATACTTTGGTCATGATTATATCATGGCCGATTCAAAAACCGCATCACAAACCACCCTGTACTGGCGCATTATGCAGTCATTATTCTGGCTGATTGGCGCCGGTATTTTATTTTGTTTGCTGTTTTTCCCGTCGATCGGACTGCTTTTATTCTGGAATATCCTGATCCCGGTCGCGCCGGCGTTGCTGGTTGTTAGCACCGGTTTATGGCGTAACATCTGCCCTTTGGCTACTACCGCTTTGCTGCCCAGGCATTTTGGCCTTTCCAAAAGAAAAAAACTTAAACCAAACCAATCAGGGATACTCGGACTTATCGCAGTTATCATGTTGTTTCTCATCGTGCCTCTCCGGCACGCGGTATTTAACAACAACGGACCGGCAACTGCGGCTCTTATTATAAGCCTGACCACAATAGGCGTTGCGGTGGGTTTCAGGTATGAATGGAAGAGCGCCTGGTGCTCGGGACTTTGCCCCATTCACCCGGTTGAGCGATTGTACGGCGGCAATTCATTCATTTCGATACCCAATATGCATTGCGACCTCTGCGCTAACTGCGTGGTCCCTTGTCCCGATTCGACCAGGAATCTCGATACCGGGCATTATGTTAAAATGCGCGCGCAGCGCATAAGTAACTTTTTGATAACCGGTGGTTTGCCAGGATTTATCTGGGGTTGGTTCCACGTTCCTGACCAGAACAAGCTATCGACCGCCGCTGCTTTCGCAGGCGTGTACACAATACCTTTGCTGGGACTTCTAACGACATTATTGTTTTACCGCATACTCCAATTGACTGTAAAAAGCAAAAATGGCCGCGCCTTAACAGGCTTATTTGCGGCCTCAGCGGTATCATGTTACTACTGGTACAGGTTGCCCGGACTTTTCGGCTTTGGTTATTTGGGGCGCGACGGCCTGTTGCTGGATATTAATGGGTTGATCCCGGGATGGACGGTTCACGCTCTGGCGGGCGGCCTGGTATGCTTTTTCTTTTATTGGTTAGTGATCAGGATAAACAGTAGAAGAAGCTGGCTGATAAGGCCGGAGTTTGCAAAACGGCATGAACTTAATGAACGAAAATTAGCGGCCAAAACGGTTACGGTTGACCGTTAGGGTTGACTGTTTTGAGCTGCCTTCTATCCAAGCCTTACATATTTCTTGTTTCACGGTAGATTTTGCAAACCGCAAATAAAATTGTTATTTGCGATACCTAAACATTTTTGGTGAAATGAAAAAGATATGTGTTCTCATAGGTTTTATAGCCTTATTATATGCTTGTTCA
>JAFDZL010000507.1 GCA_018266935.1 Bacteroidota bacterium
CGGGTATTCCCTTAGCATGTAAACTAATACTAACGAAATCAGCAAAAATGCCAGTATAACGATGAAACATCCGCTGATGCCGCCGGCAAAGGCGTAAACGAAGCCACCGGTGAACGGCCCGAGTATAGACGCTATCTGCCAGCCCTGCGAACTCCAGGTGGCGCCGTTAGGATACAGCTCACGCGGGATACTATTGGCGTAGATCGTGAATACCGTGGGTCCGAAAAACGCCCGTGCTATGCCGTTGCAAAAAATCATAGCATACAGCACGGGAACGATCCAGGCTACGTGGATATAGCCGCCCATGCTTTTGAGTGTCACCAGGTACATCACCAGGGAGGAAAAGATCACGCCGGTAAATAGGAGGAGTAACATTTTCCGTTTCTCATACTTGTCGGCAATGTAGCCGCCATAAAGCGCGAGACCTACCGCAGGAATGGCCTCACTTAAACCGATCCAGGCGAGGGCCATTTTGCTATGGGTGACCTCATAGATATAGAATCCAAGGACAACGGTTTGCATCTGGTATGCAAACGTGAAAAAGAAACGCATGCCCATGTAAAAGCGAAAATCCCTGTATCGCAGGGCCGCGAATGAATCTTTTTTCTGAGGCTGACTGTTTCCTTCGTCGGGCACTATGGTGTTTTATTGGTGATGCGGCGCAATTTACAACTTGTATTAATTAAACCCGTGCTGGTCTATCAGGTAGATCAGCGAAGCCATCGATGCCGCGCCCAATTCCAGCTCGCGTTTGTTCACATTTTCAAAAACGTCATTTGGCGTATGGTGTACATCGAAGTAGCGTTGCGAATCCGGCGAGAAACCTATCAGAACGATGCCCTGAGTCTTTTCCCTCAGCGGACCGATATCACTTCCACCGCCACCCGCGATAAGCCTGTCTGAACCATAAGGCGCAAACAAAGCCTTCCACCCCGAAAGGTTGTTAAGCTGAGATGCCGAAAGCCCGGTAAAACCAAAACCGCGGGGCGTAAAACCACCCAGGTCAGATTCTATGGCTGCGATGTGTTCTTCTTTATTCTGAGCGGCAAGCTCGGCATATTTCAACCCGCCTTTATCGCCATTCTCCTCATTCATAAAGAACACCGCACGAATAGTATTTTTAGGACGATAGCCCAAAGCCTTCAGGATGCGAACGGCTTCAACCGCACCCATCACGCCTGTGCCGTCGTCATGCGCGCCTTCAGCCAGGTCCCATGAATCAAGGTGACCTCCTACGGTGATAAACTTATTCGGATTTTCGGTACCTTTCAACTCACCCACAACGTTGTAGGAAAGCACATCAGGCAGCGTTTGGCAATTTTGTTTGAAGTAAAATTTGATGCTCTTTTTCTGCTTCAGCAATTCGCTTAACTGGTTAGCTGCTTTGGTCGAGATCGCTGCTGCCGGAATGTTTTTTCCATCGGGTGAAACGCGTGTTGCCCCAGTGTGGGGGTAATTATCCAGGCTACCTGTTAACGAGCGCACGATAACGCCAACAGCGCCGAACTTAGCTGCTGCTGCAGGGCCCAAATTCCGCTGATCGCCCGCGGTGCCATAGGCACGAAGCGTTTCGATAAAACGCTCGTCGAAAGGGCGATTGAAGAAAACGATCTTTCCTTTGATAGCACTTTCACCCAGTGAATCCAGTTGTTTCAGGCTATGCAGTTCGATCACGTCCGCTGTTAAACCTTCTTTCGGTGTGGCTACAGACATACCCAAAGCACATATCGCTACCGGTATCCTGTTCCTGCCATCTATAATAAAGCCCTTTTCTTTTTCACCCCGAACCCAATGCGGCACCATCACTTCCTGCAAAAAAACATGATCAAAGCCATAGCTTTCCATCAGCTTTTTACCCCATTCCACAGCTTTTTGCGCGTTTGGTGAACCGCTCAGCCTGGCGCCTATATTTTTACACAAGTAATGCAGGTTTCCGTAGCATTGGCCGTTCACTAATTCCTCGTCATATATTTTGCGAAGCATTAATGAATCCTGTGCTTTAAGGAATGAGGCAGTAAAAAGGCAAATAGTAAAAATGGTGATTTTCAGTTTCATTGTGAGAAGAATTGCTTGTCAGCAAAAGTAGTATTTTGAGTAAGATAATTACTTCACCCAGCGCTGATGAATAAAAGTGACAATATTGTTACGAAATTTTATCCCAGGTGAGGCCGGCATTCTTCAAAAAAGCCTGGTGAAGGATCTGATGCTCGGGCAGGGCCAGCTGCGGATCGCGTGCGAAAATATCTTCTACACACTTACGAGCCTGTAATAATAGTTGCTGATCGGCAACCAGGTCGGCAACTTTCAGGTCAAGTACGCCACTTTGTTGTTTGCCCTCGATGTCGCCGGGACCGCGCAGTTGCAGATCGATCTCGGATATTTCGAATCCGTTGTTGGTTTTCACCATCGTATCCAGCCTGATCCTGCCATCATAGCTCAATTTGTGCGAGCTCATCAGTATGCAGAATGACTGTTCGGCGCCACGGCCCACGCGCCCGCGCAATTGGTGCAGTTGAGATAATCCGAAACGCTCCGCATTTTCGATGATCATCACCGAAGCATTCGGAATATTCACGCCTACCTCGATAACCGTAGTCGCCACCATGATCTGCGTCTCGTGCTTTACAAAGCGCTGCATCTCAAAGTCCTTGTCCTTTGCGGGCATTTTGCCATGGACGATGCTGATCTGGTAATCGGGCAGGGGGAATTCTTTGCGTAATATCTCTATCCCATGCTGCAGGTTTTTCAGGTCGAGCTTTTCGCTTTCCTGTATCAGGGGGTAAACCACGTAGATCTGCCTTCCTTTCGCTATTTCCTGCTTCATAAAGCCGAACATCCGCAGTCGCTGGCTCTCGTAAAAATGCAGCGTTTCGATCGGTTTTCTTCCGGCCGGTAATTCGTCGATGACGGAAACATCCAGGTCGCCGTAAAGCGTCATGGCCAGGGTACGCGGGATTGGCGTCGCGGTCATTACCAGTACGTGAGGAGGGATACTATTCTTGCGCCACAGCTTGCTTCGTTGCTCAACCCCGAAGCGGTGCTGCTCATCAATTACTACGAAGCCCAGGTTTTGGAATTGCACTTTATCTTCGATAAGCGCATGTGTACCGATGAGTATTTTCAGCTGGCCGCTTTCCAATTGTTCGTGTAGAATCTTGCGTATCTTTTTCGGTGTCGAGCCGGTAAGCAGCGCGACTTCCACCAAGCCATCGCCCACAAGGCTCCTGATCGTTTGGTAATGTTGATTGGCCAATATTTCAGTTGGCGCCATGATGCAAGCCTGGTAGCCGTTGTCGATAGCGATCAGCATACTCATCAGAGCGACAACCGTTTTCCCGCTGCCGACGTCGCCCTGCAGTAGGCGGTTCATTTGCACGCCGCGCTGGGTGTCCTGGCGAATCTCCTTCAGTACTTTTTTTTGTGCATTGGTCAGTGCAAAAGGCAGGCGTTCATTATAAAACGTATTGAAATACTCGCCGACATTTTGAAAGATATGCCCTTTGAATTTCTGCACCCGCAACAACTTGTTTTTTAATAACTTCAGCTGGATCAGGAATAGTTCCTCAAACTTCAGGCGATGCTGTGCTTCGTTCAGTGAAACGGCGTCCGCCGGAAAATGCATGTTGCGGTAGGCATCCGGGCGGGCCATCAACCTGAATTGATTTAATAGATACTGCGGCAGATTTTCCTGTATGTCTGATCCATGCTGGTCCAGCAAGGCAGCCATCAGCTTTTGGATACCCTTGCTGTCTAATGAGAATTGTTTTAATTTTTCTGTGGAACTGTAGGCTGGCTGCAGGGTCATATTGCCTTTTTGCTTTAGCGCCTCCGGCGAATACAACTCCATTTCAGGGTGGGCCATCTGCGGCTTGCCATTGAACTCACCCGGCTTGCCGAAGAGGATATAGACTTTTCCAATGGTAAGATACTTTTCGATCCAGCGGACGCCCTGGAACCATACCAATTCTATGGTGCCGGTTTCGTCTTTTGCCTGGGCCACAAGACGCTTGACCCGCTTGTCACCAACTATTTCGAAATAGGTCAGCCTGGCAAGCACCTGGACATAAGGCAATTCAGGATCGATCTCACGCACCTTATAAAAACGCGTGCGGTCGATGTGCTTGTATGGAAAATGGCGGAGCAGGTCGCCAAAAGTGTTTATTCCAAGCTCCTTTTTCAAGATTTCGGCACGCGATGAGCCGACACCTTTCAGATATGCTATAGGAGTTTGAAGTGCCTGCTGGTCCAATGGTTGTTTTAAGATTTAATCGCTATGACCGAGATCTCGACGTTCACATTTTTGGGCAATGCGGCTACCTGCACCGTCTCCCGTGCCGGAAAATTGCCCGTAAAATAAGAGCCATACACCTCGTTCACATGGCCGAAACTTCCCATATCGGTAATGAAAATGCTGGTTTTAATTATATGGCTAAAATCAAGGCCGGCTTCGGCCAATATCGCACTTACATTTTCCATCACCTTTATAGTCTCGGCTTTAATGTCGCCTGAAACAATTTGCCCGGTGGTGGCGTCCATAGGTATCTGGCCCGAAACAAACAAAAATCCGTTGGCCGAAACCGCCTGGTTGTATGGCCCTATAGGTGCCGGAGCATTAGTGGTATTGATGATATCTTTCATTATTTCTTTAGGATGAGCCATTCTATCAGTTTCCAGATAATGCCGGCCAGGAACATGATAATAGCTATCGCATTGATAGTATGCATCACCTTCAGGTTGAAGCTGGTGGGTCTGTTCGGGTCTTTCTTCCGGAAAAAGTACATACGCAAACTTAACAAAAAAAGAAGGCTCCCCGGAATGGGGAGCCTTCTGAATATTTTAATTTATTGGATATTACAATTTTTTGAACTCAACGCGGCGATTTAGTATGCGGCCTTCTTCGGTTGAGTTATCGGCTATCGGGTGAGTTTCACCGTAAGCTTTTACTTTCAAACGCTTGGAGTCAACACCTGAGTTAACTAAGTAAGTTTTTACCGAGTTAGCACGGTCGCGGGACAGTTTCAGGTTGTGAGCTGCTGTACCTTCAGATGAAGCGAAGCCATCCAGTTCATACTTCATTGAAGCGTTCGAACGCATATCAGCTGAAGTAAGATCAAGCGTTGGGTAAGAAGAGGTTCTCAGCACAGAGCTATCGAACTCGAACTGAATGTTTGAATAAGCCTTAGCAGCGCCTTCAACCGGTTTCCTCATGAACAGCGAAGTGTCAATTTTCGGGAAGTTGATCGGGCAACCAGAGCCGTCAACCACTGTACCTGCAGGAGTGTTCGGGCACTTGTCGAATTGATCAGCTACACCGTCGCCGTCAGAATCTTTCTTCAGGTCGTTGATAGCGTTTTCAACATTGCCTACACGGCCTTTCAAAGCCTCAACTTCCTGGCGAAGAGCTGCGTCGTACAGTTCGTCATACATCATAGCTACAGGGTTTACCCACTCTAAGCTCGGTTTTGATTTTGAGCCCAAAGTGTATTCCAGGCCGGCGTAGCCGTAGGAATATTTGTCCCTATGGTCAGGTGTATTTGGATTTTTCAGCCCATCAAAATTATCACCGTCAATAAAGTTTTCGGTGTAACCAAGGTTGAGGGCCCACTGCTCAGTAAGTCTGAATTTAACGCCTGCACCCAGCGGAATAACATATTCACGTACTTCGTGGTTTGTTGCGGCCTTGAAGTCAAAAGTAGAGCCGTCAGCCCTTACCCCTGTAGGGTTATAAAATGCCAAACCCGCACCGGCGGTAACGAAGAAATTGACAGCATTCTTGCGACGAATGTAGTCAATGGTGGCCACATTAGCTACACCGCTAATTGTAGCCTGGAAGTAGTTAGTAGAAAAGCTGGACGGAAGGAGAGCGCCGTCGTTGCCTCCAACTTTACCTCCGCGAAGATCTAACTGCAAGCCAAAATTATGGCCCAATTGATTCCGAAGCGAGGCGCCCCAGCCTAAATTCAATTGCTTGGTTGTGTAGTCCATCGAACCACCGGTAGCGACAGATGGTGACGTAATGCCGACATTTAAGCCAACACTCCAGGTGTTGTACTGTGCCCTGCCGCCAAATACTTTGGCGGTGGTCGTGGTGTCGGACATGGCCATAGGTTTAGCGGCTTTGCTGCTATCAGTTTGAGCGTTCGCTATCCCAACAGCCAGTAGAGACACTAATGAAAGGGCGACTGTTTTTTTTAATGTAGAATAGTTCATAGTTTTAAGATTAAACAATTTAATTGTGATTTTTTTTCAAAAATAGTAATTAAGTTTGAATTGAAAACCAAACATTGTTCCAATTTTTACTCAACTTAAATACAAATAAATAAAAAAAAATGTTTTGGAAAAATAAATAATCCCGTTATTGATGAAATACCTACCCATAAGTAGTGATTTATTTACTATTAATAGAAAAAATTTCGTTTCAAGAATAAAACCTAATTCCTTAGCTATATTTCACAGTAATGATGAGTTCCCAAGGAATGGCGATCAGACTTTCACGTTCAAGCAAAATGCTGATTTCTTTTATTTATCCGGAATTGACCAAGAGCAGAGTGTCCTTATTTTATATCCGGATTGTCCTAATCCGTTGTACAGGGAAGTACTTTTTTTAAGACAGACCAACGAACACATTGCGGTTTGGGAAGGACATAAATATACCAAAGAAGAAGCACGTGCCGCCTCGGGAATAGACCAGGTTTATTGGCTTGATGAATTGGATGCCATATTGCATAGTATCATCAATTATGCCGCCAACATCTATATCAATACCAATGAGAACGATCGGTATAGCCACACGGTACCTTACCGCGATATCAGGATGTATGAGGAAATGCGGAAAAAATACCCGCTGCACCATTACGAAAGGTCGGCGGTGATATTGCGTGAGCTGCGCGCCATAAAATCACGTATCGAGGTTGAACTCACCAGGAAAGCTTGCGAAATCACAAAAGATGCATTTATCCGCGTTCTGAGGTTTGTAAAGCCCGGAATCGCTGAATATGAGCTTGAAGCGGAAATAACCCATGAGTTCCTGAGACAACGGGCCACGGGCAATGCCTATAACCCGATAATCGCATCAGGGGCCAATGCGAATGTGCTGCACTATATCGATAATAACCAGGTTTGCAAAGATGGCGATATGCTGCTGATGGATTTCGGCGCTGAGTATGCGAACTACAATGCCGATATGACACGGACCATCCCCGTTAATGGCCGTTTTACCAAACGCCAGCGTGATGTTTATGATGCGGTTTTGCGCGTAATGAAGGGCGCAATAGAAATGATACGGAACGGTATATTATTGTCCGGCTATCATGATGAAGTTGGTAAACTGATGACTGACGAGCTCATCGGGTTGAATTTGCTGAAGAAAAGTGACGTGGATAAACAGGATCCCAAAATGCCCTTGTACAAAAAGTACTTTATGCACGGCACATCGCATCACTTAGGTTTGGATGTGCATGATTTTGCAAGCAGGTACAGGTCTTTCGAAGTTGGTAATATCTTAACCTGCGAGCCAGGTATTTATATCCCCGAAGAAGGCTTTGGCGTCAGGCTGGAAAATGATATCCTGATCACGAAGGATGGTAACATCGACCTGATGGCTGATATTCCGCTGGAAGCGGAGCATATCGAAGAGATCATGAATTCCTGATCACCGAGACGCAAGATTTTGCGTCTCCTACAATTTCTCAACAAACGCGTAAAGATTGAAATCAGGATCAGCTATTGCCTCATTGATACGGTTTTGCAGATCAGTTTTGCTGACGTCGGCCATGCGCCTTTGGCCGATCAGTTTCCAGGCCTTTTCTGCAAGCAGCAATCCTTTGTGCGTGTTCGATATTTTCGCTGATGCTATAAACGCGGCTATCTCATCAATCCCCCTGTTCCCGGAGGCGATGGTTTTAAAGACGGGTATTTCAGCGCCTTTTTGCTGAACCATCTTTTTCAGGTTATTTGCGAAAATATCTGCGCCTTCCCGGTCAGCCTTGTTGACGATAAAGGCATCGGCGATCTCCATCAGTCCCGATTTGATGCTTTGTATCTCGTCGCCGCCTTCGGGCACCAAAACCACGAAAGTGATGTCCGCAAGCCCCGCAATCTCGATCTCGGATTGACCGACGCCGACGGTTTCAACCACAATATAGTCGAAACCGGCGGCGCGCAGTACGTCTGTCATTTCGATGGTTTTGGCGGACAGTCCCCCTAATGACCCTCTTGTGGCAAGCGAACGGATAAAGACATACGGATGATTGAAATGCTGCGCCATCCGGATGCGGTCGCCTAAAAGCGACCCGAAATTAAAGGGCGAAGTGGGATCGATAGCTAACACCGCCACTTTGTTGCCTTTGTCAGTCAACCGGGTAAGCAGATCGTTCACTAAGGTACTTTTGCCGGCGCCGGGAGGGCCAGTAATACCGATAACAGGGGCATTTTTAGCGAAATGAAGATTTTTAAGCAGTTCGGCCGAGCCTTTCAGGTCGTTTTCGACCATCGTCAACGCGCGCGCTACCGATTTGAAATCGGCTGCATCGATCTTAATATTGCTTTGCTTTGCGGGCATATCTACCCGATAAAGTAACAAAATATAATGTACTTAAGGAAACGAACTATATTTGCCCCCTGAACAACGTCACCGGTGGACAGCAAAAAAAGCATTTCGGTTATTATACCTAATTATAACGGTGCCAGCCTGTTAGCCGAATATCTTCCCTGCACGGTTGAAGCGGTCAGCGAAGCGGGTGTTGCCCATGAGATCATCATCGTGGACGACAGGTCAACCGACGATTCGGTTAATTTCGTCAGGATGAATTATCCCGGCATCAAACTTATACTTAATGCTGAAAACAGGGGTTTTTCTTATACCTGCAACAGGGGCATAGCGGCAGCCCAATATGAGCTGATCTTCCTGCTGAATTCGGACGTAAAATTAACACCTGACTATTTCGACCATCAATGGAAGTATTTTTCAGACCCGGGTACTTTCGGTGTGATGGGCCGGATCATCGACATGGAAGGTGACGGCATACAAGATGCGGCGCGAATGCCGAAGTTCAACGGACTAAAGCTGAAAACCGGTTATCATTATTATTCCAGGAATACCGAAGACCGGTTATATACGTTGTACCTTTCGGGGGCAAATGCTTTGGTGGACGCGGCCAAACTGCGCGAACTGGGTGGGTTTGACGAAATATACTCACCGTTTTATTTTGAGGATCTCGACCTTGGCATACGCGCCTGGCGGTTGGGTTGGAAATGTTATTACGAGCATCAGTCGATTTGCCGGCACAAACTTTCGGCTACGACAAAAAATTATAAAACTTCGGCCTGGGTAAAAGCTGTTTACTTCCGTAACCGCTTCTACTTCCATGCCATTCATTTCGATGGCATTTGGTCGTTTCTTTACCATTGCCAGGTCACGCTTTCAGAACTGTTACCTAAACTGTTGCTTGGTCAGTGGTGGATATGGAAAAGTTACCGTCAATTGTTTGCTGACCGTAAGAAGATTGCCGTCAGCAAGAATAGATTAGGGAAATTAATGCACGAACACCATAACAATTCAAGCCTTTTTGATGTTACATCCATGATCAGGCGATCAGTATCAGGCAAAACCGTGGTACGATTGAAACCTTGAAGGCGCTTGAAAAAGGCATCACGGGTGATGCATACAGTTACCGACTATCGCGAATTGTTTTCCAATTATAAGACCCGGGCGGGACTCTCATTGCTCAATTTCGCGTTTAAATATGCGGGCAAAGTGAAAAGCTACGCAACGGCGTAATCTTACACGGCGCAGTAATCTAAAACAAATAATTACAGTACTTTTGCCTGATAATGAAGACATATTTCAGACTGCTTTCCTTTGCCAAGCCCATTGAAAAATATGCTATTCCCTATGTGATATTTACCTTGCTTTATGTGGTTTTTATCACAACCGTACTGATACTACTGGGCCCGCTTCTCAATACACTGTTTAATTTTAATATTGGCCCTGCTCAACTGACAGCGGCCAAACCAGGTTCGCTGGATCTTACGGGCTGGTGTACTTATGCACTTAGCTATCTCGTTAAAAAGTTTGGCCGCTGGGGCGCTTTAAAGATCGTATGTGCTTCAATAGTGGTGGGCATAATATTGGCAGATGCATGCAGATATCTTTCAGCCCGCATTATGGAAAACCTCAGGATACATACATTGTTCAACCTCCGCAAAACGGTGTTTAACAATGTTATGAATATGCACATGGGGTTTTTTAATAACGAGCGCAAAGGCGACATCGTTTCTAAAGTAGCATCTGATGTGCAGGTAGTTCAATTCTCCGTAACATCCACACTCCAGGTTATTTTCAAAGAGCCGATGACTATGATCGGCTATCTGATTGGCTTGTTTTCCATTTCGGTTAAACTTACGCTTTGCTCTTTATTAGTTATACCGGTTTCGGCCTTTATTATCGCCAGGATCGTCAAAAAACTTCGCGGGCAAGCCACGTCGGCTCAACAATCTTACGGAACAATGATAAGTCACCTTGACGAAGCACTGTCGGGCGTAAAGATCATCAAGGCCTTCAATGCTACAGACTTTATCAAGGATCGGTTTAACAATGAGAATAAAAGATATAGTAAAATATTGCGTTCAATGGCTAAGCGCCAGCAATCTGCGTCCCCGGTATCTGAGATATTGTCGGTCACGATGATATCTTTTATTCTTCTATACGGCGGTTACCTGATCATTGTCAGTCATAGTAAAGAACTTGATCCGGGATTTTTTTTAAGCTACATCGGGATATTTTCACAGCTCAACCGTCCGGCGAAAGCTATATCCGATTCTTTCAGCAATATTAACCAGGGCATAGCCGCAGGCGAACGCGTGCTTGCGCTGATCGATGAAAAACCATTGATCAAAGATGCGCCGAATGCCTTGGCGATCAGCGATTTTAAAGAAGGCATTCATTTCAAAAATGTATGCTTTGCCTACGATGAAAAGCCCATATTGTCGAACATTAACTTAACGGTTCCCAGGGGAAAAACAGTGGCGCTGGTAGGTCCTTCCGGCGGTGGAAAATCAACGCTGATGGACCTGATACCCCGCTTTATCGAACCGCAGTCCGGCGAAATTTGTGTAGATGATCACAATATACAGTCGGTCACGATGCATTCGCTGCGGGCGCTCATGGGCATAGTGAACCAGGAGACGATTTTGTTCAATGATTCTATTTTTAACAATATCGCCTTTGGTAAAACAAACGTAACTACAGAAGCGGTCGAAGCCGCCGCCCGGATAGCCAACGCGCATAATTTCATTATGGAGACCGAAGATGGATATCAAACCAATATTGGGGACAGGGGTACCAAACTTTCGGGCGGCCAGCGGCAGCGCATCTGTATTGCCCGTGCGGTATTGAGTAACCCCCCGATTATGCTTCTGGATGAAGCAACGTCAGCGCTGGATACCGAGTCGGAAAAATTGGTGCAGGATGCGCTGAACAACCTGATGAAGAACCGCACTTCGCTCATCATTGCGCACCGGCTGAGCACGATCAAGAATGCCGACATTATCGTCGTTTTAGAGAATGGCGTGATCGTGGAGCAAGGCAGGCACCAGCAGCTGATCAATAACGACGGCCTGTATAAAAGGCTTATTGATATGCAAACCTTTCAATAACCGTATTCCTTCCTATGGAACAGCAACCCCGGAAAATAGAAAGAAGTGAAGCTTTCACATTCGAGTTTTCGATATGTACGCTGGTCACCGATATGACCGAATACCTGGAAATGAGGAATTCGTTTGTTGAAGAGGGTTTCACGCCCGAAGCTTGCGAATACTTGTTTATTGACAACATCTCGCAAAATACCTTTGAAGCTTACGCAGGGCTAAATCGCTTTCTTCGGGAGGCGCAGGGAAAATATATCGTTCTTTGCCACCAGGATATTCTGTTGAAGGACCATGGTATTGCAGATCTGCGGGCTCGTATAAACGAATTGGATAACATCGACCCGAACTGGGGAGCAATCGGTAATGCGGGCAGTGTTAACATTAAATATCGATCGGTACATATTAACCAAACTACCGGCAAAAGCAATAGTGAACAATACTTGCCGATGCGCGTGCAGACCCTCGACGAAAATTTTATTTTGGTGAAGAACGGCGCTAACCTGGCATTATCGTCCGATCTTGAGGGCTTTCATTTTTACGGAGCGGACATTTGCCTGGTGGCCGATGTATTGGGTTATAGTAGCTACGTCATCGATTTTTTGCTCATCCATAAGAGTGAAGGCAATGATGACGAAAAGTATTATGAGCTGAAACGAAAAATGATCGGGAAGTATCACCGGGCGTTTCGGTCAAGGTTTATAGGTACGACGGTAACTCGTTTCTACTTATCCGGTAACAGGTTCTGCAGCGCCCTGGGCAATACGCGGCCTGTGCTGTTCGTGGCACGGCAGTTTTATAAGCTATTTAATAAGCGGTATTATTACCAAAAGCTAAAAAGATAATATTTTGACCGACCAGGTTACAGGAATAATGTGTTACCCGGGCAGTAAAATCTATATTTTTTGCCCGGGTGGTTTTGCTACAGGAGGCCCTGAGGCGTTGCACCAGCTCGCGCATTATCTCAACACCCTCGGTTTTAAAGCTTTCATGTATTATTACCAAAGCCCGGATACCAGGGGATTGGTGCACGATAATTACAAAAACTACGATGTGCCTTATGTCAGTGAGTTGGAGAACAATCGCGAACATGTCCTTATCCTTCCCGAAACCCACCTTTTACCCATATTCAACCGCAAATACGGCAAAATACGAAAGATGATCTGGTGGCTCAGCGTCACGAATTATCATATCATCCTGGATGATATGATCAGGCGGGCCAAAAGAAAAAAGCTTTATGGGCTCCGAAGCATGCTCGGTCTGATCAATTTGCCAACGTTCAGCAGGTTAAAGCAAAAAGATGTCGTGCACATCGGTCATTCACACTACTCGATGGTGCATTTGCGGCAAAATGGAGTAGAGCCTGCCGGCCAGATATCCGACTACATGAACGCGACGTTCTTTGAGCTTGTTGATGCGAGCGTTCAGAAAGAAGATATTCTCGTTTACAACCCGAAAAAGAACGACGAATTCCTGGAAGGTATAATTGCTGAGACGCCCGGGATTATTTGGAAACCGCTAACCGGGATGACGCCGGCCGAAGTAGCGCACTGGATGAACCGGGCAAAGCTGTATATCGATTTCGGTTACCATCCCGGTAAAGAACGGATGCCACGCGAAGCCTGCATTATGCGCTGTTGTATGATCATCGGCAAAACAGGTTCCGCCGCTTATGCCGAAGATATGCCCATTCCGGATAAATATCGTTTTGAAAAAAGCGATGAACAGATACCGGCTATCATTGAACGGATCAATGACTGTCTTGAAAATTACGATAAACTGATCGAAGATTTTGATCCTTATCGCAGAGTTCTCTATCACGAAGAGGAGCAATTCATCCGCGATATAGGAAAGATATTCGTCAAAGCTCCGGCTTAGTCAAACAAAAAACGCCCCGATGAACGGGGCGCTTTCTTCATAGGTAGTTCCGGTTAAAACTTTATTCCGAGACCAAACTGCCAAACCTGGTTGCGATAATCAGGTATTGGCGAGTTGTTATCATAGGTATTGGAGGCCAGGTCAATCAGGTAACGTGCGTGCAGATCGACATTAGAGTTCAGCGCTATACTAAATCCAACAGCTCCGGCAATGTAACTTTTGTTACTGCTGTCGGTATAGTAAGATTCCCTTGAAACGGTGAAACCGTTATCATAGGTAGTGGTACTTGTCACCGGAATATTTATTTGCGGGCCGATCAAAAAATTAAAGCCGCGCACCAGCTGAAAGTTTGCGAGCAGCGGAATGTCGATATAATTATCACGCTGCACAAGAGTGCCATCGGTTGTGTAGGCTTTATAACCTTGTTGTGAAAACAATACTTCGGGCTCAAATGAGAATGGATAGATAACCGGGACTGTTGCGGTAAGCCCCGCATGAAACCCCAATATGCTGGCGGTACTATAACCCTGGTCGTAAGAATCGACCGTGTTAGCTATGTTTAAGCCACCCTCGATGCCTACGCGTGGCTGGTAAAAGCCATCACTACGGCGCTCAACAGGGCGGCGGTGCACACGGCGTGGTGCATAGTAATAAGTCTGAGCGCATACGGTGCCTGCCACGAACAGGCATATCGCTAAAGAGAACAGTTTTTTCATCACAATACGTTTTTTATAGTTGTTGTCTTTTTTAGAGCTAAACACTCGATGTTGGTTTAATGTGTTCCTTAATTTTTTTCTTTTGAGTAGAAAATAGAGCCTTGCACTGGCTGTCCAATAGTAAATTATCTACATTTGGGATTTATGCAAAAGCCTGAACAACGATTCAAGTACTTTCTGTCATTCCTGTTTTTAGCCATTAGTTCAACTGTGTTTGCGCAGCAAAAGCCGGGCTATATTGCTATGCTTGGGCGCAAGAATCATTGGGTGGATTCCGTCTATAAGAAACTGAGCAAAAAGCAGCGCATAGCGCAACTGTTCTTTGTTCGTGCCCATACGGACAGGGGGCAGGCTTTTGAAGATTCGGTAGGCCAGGTGATCAAAGATCAGCAGGTCGGCGGCCTGGTATTTTTCCAGGGCGGCCCGGTCAGACAGGCTGAATTGATCAACAAGTATCAAACGCTGCCGAGGGTGCCATTACTTATTGCGCAGGACGGTGAGTGGGGCTTGGGCATGAGACTTGATTCAACCATATCCTATCCGTACCAAATGACGCTCGGCGCTATACAGGACAATTCATTGATATACAAGATGGGCCAATTTGTTGCCTGGGATTTCAGACGTATGGGTATGCAAATCAACCTGGCACCGGATATGGACGTGAACAATAACCCCAATAATCCGGTGATCAATTATCGTTCGTTCGGCGATAATAAATATAATGTGGCAGCCAAAGGCATCGCCTATATGAAGGGTATGCAGGATGGAGACATCCTGACCACTGCCAAGCATTTCCCAGGTCATGGCGATACCAATACCGATTCGCACCTCGATCTGCCTTTGCTGCCCTTCAGCAGAGAGCGGCTGGATACTTTAGAAGAATATCCCTTCCGCCAAGCGGTGAAAACAGGTATTAGCGGAGTGATGATCGCTCATATGGACATCCCGGCGCTGGATACTACGAAAAATTTGCCTTCAACGCTATCGCGCAAGATCATTACCGGCGACCTCAAAGATTCTTTAGGCTTCAAAGGGCTGGTCGTTTCCGATGCCATGGAAATGAAGGCCGTCACCAAATATTTTCCAAATGGCGAAGCTGATGTTCGTGCCTTTTTAGCAGGTAATGATATTATCGAATTATCCGAAAACTCTGAACTCGCTGTTAAACTGATCAAAAAAGCAATCCGCAAAAAGCAAATATCAAAACAGGAGTTTGAAACCAAAGTAAAGAAAATACTTGCCGCCAAGTATTGGGCTGGTCTAAACCATTATCACCCGGCTTTAACAGAGCACCTGGTTGAAGACCTGGACCGCCCTAAGGCCAAAGAACTGGTTCAGAAATTATGCGACAATGCTGTTACTTTATTAAAGGGCGACGCTCCGGCCCTGGCATTGAACCCGATAGGCAAAACAGCAATCGTTAGCATCGGGGTTTCGGGCCCGACGATATTCCAGCAGGAACTGTCTAAATGGTATCTGAATAGCGATCAATTCATAGTTGGGAAAGGGACGCCTGCCGATACCTTACTCGAGCTTTTGGAAAAATTAAGACAGTATGACCAGGTATATATAAGCATCAATGACACCCGGCCGCGTCCGGCAAGCAAACTGGATTACAGCAATGGTGTGAAGTTATTCATATCGGAGCTGGCCGGATTTCCGCGCTCGGTTATTGGCGTATTCGCCAACCCATACACAATCGCCGGATTGCCGGGAATTGAAAAATGCGGCGCCCTGATAGCGGGCTACCAGATGAACGACGAAATGCAGCGGTCGGCTGTAAAAGTGATCGCAAGAGAGATCGACCCGAAAGGGAAGACGCCGGTAAGGATCGATCAATATTTTCCATCGGGAAGCGGCATAACGTTCAAGTAGAGACGCAGTACTCGTTTATGTGTTTTTAATTATCTCGAGCAGTTTTGCTGGATCTTGGCGATTATCCCAAAACGCAGTTACCGTTAATTGATCTTCAGTGATTTTGTACAGGATACTGAAATGCCCCATGGCTGAAATTCTTGTTCCCGGAAATATGGTTACAGGAAACCCTTCAGGTTGATCTAAAATTGCTTTCACGCGTTTTGAGATAAGTTTAATCAGTTTTTCCGCGTAAGTTGTGGAGCCGTTTCTTGATGTCCAATATCTTAAAATCTCACGCCTTTGTTTCGCAGCTGTTTCAGTCCAGACTACCTTCCTTTTAGCCACTCCAGATCATTTTTATCCAACTGTTCCTGGGAAATTAGTTTACCTGCCTGAATGTCTTTATCACTCAATTGAAGCATTAGAATTTGTTCTTCAGTAAGTTTAACAGGTTCATTTTCTATCCCGCTGCTTTCAACCAATTGATTTAAAGCTTGGAGATAATTCTTATTTGAGATTGTAAGCAATTTGTCAATCAGGTTATTTCTTAAAGTGTCGACCGTTGCCATAAGTTGAAATTTATATAAATATCGGCTTTAAAAACAGAATACGGAAAGTGCATGTAGAATTTCTATTTTTATCTAAATATTTTTTGAGGAATTTTAAAAGCCTACACATGGAAAAGCTTAATCGAATATTCATAAATTGAATCGAAAAGTTTTTTCATAGCTCTCTTATTACTTCATTATGCAATCCCCCAATAAATACAACGAACATTTTCTTGAAGCATTAGCCCGGTTAAACACCGAGCAATTAGCCGCTGTGGAACAAATGGACGGGCCGGTTCTGGTTATTGCCGGGCCCGGAACGGGTAAAACACAAATATTAGCGGCGCGTATCGGCAAAATACTTTTGGAAACTGATGCCAATGCGCACGAGATACTTTGCCTCACTTATACCGACGCAGGCGCGGTGGCCATGCGTAAGCGCCTGTTCGAATTTATCGGGCCCGATGCTTACCGGGTGAACATTTACACTTTTCATGCTTTTTGTAATGAGATCATCCAGGAAAACCTGGAATATTTCGGTAAGCTTAACCTGGAGCCAATATCCGATCTCGAATCGGCCATGCTGTTCAGGGAATTGGTGGACGAGTTCCCGAACGACCATTTGCTGAAGCGCTTCACCGGTGAGATCTATTACGACGTCCCCCGCTTGCGCAGCCTGTTCTCGACGATGAAGCGCGAGAACTGGAACGAGGAAATGATCCGGATTGCCGTCACACAGTATTTGGATGATCTGCCCTATCGTGAGGAGTTTATTTACAAACGCGGCAATCCTGCCAAAGGCATCAAACCCGGCGATCTGAAGCAAAAAGAGATCGACGCCGCAAAGGATATTATGACCAAACTGCTGGCGGCGGTAAGCGAATATCAGCGCTACGATACGAAGATGAAAAGCAAAGGCCGTTATGATTATGACGACATGATCATCTGGGTGCTGAAGGCTTTCCGCGAGAATGAGGATATGTTACGCCGTTACCAGGAAAGGTATCAATATATCCTGGTTGACGAGTTTCAGGATACCAGCGGGTCGCAAAATGACCTGCTGAAGTTTTTGCTGAATTACTGGGATACACCGAACGTTTTCGTCGTGGGAGACGATGATCAGTCTATCTTCAAATTCCAGGGCGCGAATATGAAGAATATCCTCGATTTCGCCGCGGAATATTCCAAAAACCTGAAGATCGTGGTGCTGAAGGATAATTATCGGTCGAACCAAAATATTCTCGATCTGTCGAAAGCCCTGATAGAAAATAACCGCGAGCGCCTTACACAACAGCTCAATCTGGATAAGAATATCAAAGCCGCCCACCCGCGATTTGATGTTTTAGCGGTTGAGCCGGTCATCCGCGAGTATGAGAACCCCGACCAGGAGTTGGTCGATGTCGCTAACCAGGTAAAAAGGCTTACTGAACAGGGAACACAGCCACAGGAGATAGCGGTTATCTATCGCAATCATAACCAGGCGGAACAACTGGTCAGGTATCTTGATGATCAGAAGATACAGGTTAATATCAAACGCAAAATCGATATCCTGTCGCTGCCCTTTGGCGAGAAGATCATCAATATTTTGCGTTACCTGGCCATGGAAATGGATTCGCCTTACAGCGGCGATGAGCTGCTGTTCGAGATCATGCATTATGATTTCTTCAATATTCCGCCCATCGATGTGGCCAAGGCGAGTATCGCGGTAAGCAAGGAAAACTTCAGGACCAGTAACGATAACGAGCCTAAAACTTCATTGCGCCGTTATGTGGCCGAATTACGCCAGCCGGCGCAGCCGGGCTTGTTCGACGTGGTGCAGAATGTGGAAATGAAACAGCTGATGAGCCACATTGAAGAATTGTTGAAGGCGTCGGTAAGTATAACGTTGCAGCAGTTCTTCCAGCAGGCGATCACCAAAATGGGTATCCTGAAGTACGTGATGGAGCAGCCTGACAAGGGTTGGTATATGCAGGTGCTGACAAATTTCTTCGACTTTCTGAAGGACGAAAGCCGCAAAGATCCTGATATCAAACTGGCTGACCTGATGAATACAATCGATCTGATGAAAAGGAACGATATCCGGCTCGACCTGAACCAGGTTATTTATTCCGACAATGGGGTCAATTTCCTGACCGCCCATGGTTCAAAAGGATTGGAATTCGAACACGTATTCCTGATCGGCTGCGACAAGCGAACCTGGGACAGCAAAGGCCGGAATTATGGTTTCAGTTTTCCGGACACGCTGACCCAGGGATCAACCGATGATGGTTCGCAGATAGAAGAATCAAGGAGGTTGTTTTACGTAGCGCTAACCCGCGCGAAGCAATGCCTGATGATGTCCTACCCGCGAAAAGATAAAAATGGTAAGGACCAGGAAGCCTCGCAGTTTGTGGGCGAAATATTAGCATCGACCCATTTGGCGGTTCAGCATCCGCAAGTAGGCGTTGATGATATGGTTAGCTTTTATCTAACGCAACTGACCGAGGAAGATAAACCGAAAGTCGAGTTGCTCGATAAGAACTATATCGACCAGCTTTTGCAGAATTACACGCTCTCGGTGACGCACCTGAGCAGCTACCTGGATTGCCCGCTGCGGTTCTATTTCCAGTGCCTCATCAGGGTGCCATCCGGGAAAAACCCGGCGGCGACGTTCGGTTCCGCAGTGCACGATGCCTTGCGAAAAGCCTTCCGTAACCTGAAGGATAACGGCGATGAATTTATGCCGACTGAGACCTTTATGAAAGATTTCAGCGCATATATGTGGCGCAACCGCGATTCGTTCACCAGGGACGACCTGAAGCGCAGAATGGCATACGGCGAGAAGATATTGCCGGCATTTTATGAAAATGGCATTCAGAGCTGGAATAAAATCGCGTTCGTGGAGCTGTCGATAAAGAATATCGAAGTGGCAGGGGTACCTATCAAGGGCAACCTCGACAAAGTCGAGTTCACGGGGAAGAACGTAACCGTGGTCGATTATAAGACGGGCAACCTGAAATACGCCAAAGACAAGTTCCGCCGGCCGGACGAGGATGACCAGAATGGGGGAGACTACTGGCGCCAGGCGGTGTTTTACAAACTGCTGATCGATAATGATAAGAGCAAGGATTGGCAGGTAGTAAATACAATCTTTGATTTTGTGGAGCCGGTTAACCCCGGCGAATACCGTAAAGAACACGTATCCATTACGCCCGAAGATGTAAGCCGTGTAACGGAGCAGATCAGGTCGGTATATCAAAAGATAATGGCGCATGATTTCAATACAGGTTGCGGCAGGGAGGGTTGTGAATGGTGCCATTTTGTGCGCAGTAATTTCACGCAGCCGGGGAATATTCTGGAGTTGGCTTCGGGACTGGAAGAATAGATATTATTTCGTCCCGATAGCTATCGGGATCGAATGTTCGATTTCGAATTTATTGGAATAAAAAGATGAAATACCTAAAAATTGTACTGTTCCTGTTCGTCACTGCTTCGGCAAGCGCGCAAACCACGATTAAACAGGACGCGTCCATCAAACAAATGGTGGATGAGGTATCCTCCAAAAACATCGAGGCTATTATTCGAAAGCTGGTCAGTTTTAAAACACGTCATACATTGGCTGATACCACGAGCGCGACAATCGGCATTGGCGCCGCCCGGAACTGGATCAAAGCTGAATATGAGCGCTATGCCGCTGAATCACATGGCCGGATGACCGTGCAATTCGACACTTTAACCCAGCCAAAAGGCGAAAGGGTAGCTGCGCCGGTTAAAATAAAGAATGTGCTGGCTGTATTGAAGGGCACAGATCCCAAAGATACGCGTGTATATATCGTGTCTGGGCACTATGATTCGCGCAAAAGCGATTTGATGGACCCAACCGGTGATGAGCCTGGCGCCAACGATGACGCGTCCGGGACAGCTGTCTCAATGGAATTGG
>JAFDZL010000508.1 GCA_018266935.1 Bacteroidota bacterium
TATCAGATTCGTAAATATTGATCAGCACATACACATCGGAAAGGTCAGCAATACTGAACAGGTTAGTACTGTTATCCGTGCGCACCTGCTGGTTATCCGTCAGGTTCTTTTCTATGACAAAGCCTGATATTGGCGCTTTCACCAGGTAGCCCTGGTCATTGCCTTTGTTGATATTCATTACCTCGCCCGCGCGTTTATTTTCGGCGATAGCCTTCTGGTAATCAGACTGCGCATCCTCAAATTCTTTTTGTGATGCCAGCCCGCTTTTGTACAGGTCCTGGGTCGATTCAAAGGCTCGTTTGGCGCTTCTCAGATCGGCTTCTGCGGAAATATAGTCCTTGGTATAGCCTGCCATTTCGGCGCTTTTCAGCACGGCCAGTGTTTGTCCCTTGCTTACCGCATCGCCAAGTTGCACCTTAACGTCATGCGCCACGCCGCTCACCATCGGGTAAATGTTCACCTTTTTGGTTTCGTCGGCGGCAATAGTACCGGTAAGGTTGATCTGCGAAAGCGCACTGGCACTTTTCACCGTATCGATCAGCAGGCTTTTCAGCAGGCTGTCGGTAACCTCGAATTTTTCATCCTTCCGCTCCTCATCATTATGGTGGCAACTTTGCAAGGCAGTTGCAGCAATACCTGTGGCGATGATAAATGCAAATATGTTGTAGCGTTTGCCCATGATCATTGTTGATTGAAGAACGGTGTGCCGGTTACGTAATTCAATTGTTCCAGCGAAAGCACCCGGTTGAGCTGCAGACTATTCATTTGAAGCGTGTTCGTCTTGTAGGAGTCGTAAAAATCCAGGAACTCGAGCATGCTCAGGTTGCGCTTTTCGTAGTTGATATAAACTTCCTGTATCAGATGCGTAAAATCGTCCTTGAATTTGGGATCGAAGCTATTATACAGCTGTTCCAGCCGCAATGCAGTTTTGTATCCCGTGGCCACATCGCTTTCTACCTGGTTTTGCTGGTTTTGCAGTTGAACGTTACTTTGATCAATCGCTATTCGCGCCTGCTTGATATTGCCCTGGTTACGATTGAAGAACGGCAGGTTGAATTCGACACCAGCGCCCAAAAAGTTATTGCCGTACGCACCAAGCTTATCGTAGTTCAACGAGAGCGAAAAATCAGGTACCGCAACAGCTTTTTGTAACTGCAGGTTCATGCTATTATAGTCAACCGCAGCTTTTGAGTAGCGCAGATCATAACGGTTGACATAAGCCGAATCTAACAGGCGCTGGTAGGGAATGGCCGAAACTTGTTGTCTATTGCTTTCATCAAAATTCACCTGCGGATCCACATAAGCGCTTACCGGCGCTTTGATCAGCATTTTCAGTTCGCTTTCGGTTGTGTCAATTCCGGAGAGCACCGAATTATATTCCGTCCGGAGCGAATAAAGCTGTGACTGGATGCGCAACACTTCTTTTTCGGCGATGTTGCCCTTTTGAAACTGCTCTTTAAAAACGGCTAAAGTTTTACCCAAGGAAGTTATCTCTTCGTCATAGACTTTAGCCGATTGCTGCTGGAAATAGATGGCGTAAAAATCGCTGTGCAAAGTAAATTTCAGCGTGCGCAGCAGATCGAAAAACTGGTATTTGGCCTGCTCGACGCCGATCTTCGCCAACTGAATACTTTTATTGCGTTTGCCTGCGGTAGTGAAAAGCTGCGATAGCGCAAATGATTGCTCTTTATAGGCCGGCCCCTGGTTTGCATTTTCGGCAGCAATGCCATTATTGAAACTAAAATCGGGATTGGGGAAAAGTTTAGCGGTAATTACGGCTGCGTTCGCATTATCGATATTATACCGTTGGGCGATGAGTTGCAGGTTATTTTTTACAAACTGATCCTCGGCCTGTTTCAGCGTTAGCTTCAGCGTATCCGCCTGCGGACTCTGCGCATGAACACTAATACCGGTAAACAAGAGTAGGGGTAATAAGTAACTGCGCAGAAGGTTTTTTACCATTGAATAATATTTCTGCAAAATTATACGCGCATCATTAAAGCAGAATTAAAGAAAGATTAGAATGAAATTAGAATTTTTCAGACGGAAAAATTAATAATAAATGCTGTTCCCTGTTTTCGCGGGTTGGCCTCAATGGTGCCATTGAAAAGATTGATGATCTTGGCCGTAATATATAAGCCTATGCCGCTTCCGCGATAATTTTTTACGTTCGGCGCACGATAAAAAGACTGGAATATTTTTTGAGTGTCATCTGGGGGAACACCTATTCCGCAGTCGGTTATGGTAATCCTGATACGCTCACTATTGGCATCCAGCCCGCATTGCACCGGTTCATTGTGCGAGAACTTGTAACCGTTGCCGATGATATTATTCAGCGCTATCGTGAGCAAGGCTTTATTAGCAGGTATCTGTAGTTTTTCATGGTCTTCGGGCAAGCCGGTAATATTGACCACAAATTTCCCCTTGCCTACCTTTTTCGTCCAGTAGTCGGCCAGTTCCCATACCAGGTCGTCCATAGCAACCGGGCTCAGCGCGGCTTGCGTGTAGCTCATGTCAACCTGCGCCAGTTCAAGCAGGCTATCGATGGTCTCATTGAGCCTTTCTGTATCGGCGAGCATCGAGTTCAGGGTCTGCCGGTATTCTTCCCCGCTCCTATCCTTATTCAATGCCAGCTCCAGCTCACCTATGATGCTGGTGACCGGCGTTCGCAGCTCGTGCGAGGCGTTGATAACGAACGTTTGCTGCAGTTCAAAGGCATTCTCGAGATGCGCCAGCAACCGGTTAAAATTCTGACCCAGCTTGCTGACCTCATCCTTGCCATTCCCCTCATTTATCCGCACGCTCAGGTTGCTTGCACGTACTTTCTGCACCTGGTCCACCATATCGTCCAGGGGCGCGAGCGCTTTTTTTGCGAACCATCGCCCGATAAAGAACAGCGCCGCCGATACGCAAATCAACATTACCGCCATGATCTCGATCAGATCCTCGATACGGTGGCGGCCCTGGATATCCTCTGCTGAAACGAATATGACGAAATTGCCCTGGTTGTCGTTATAATAAATGCCCACTGTTTGGCGGTCGCCCTCTCCAAACTCAACCTGTTTGCGCCTGCGCACCAAGTTGATCATGTCAGGGCTCCAGTATTGCTGCTTTTCTTTAATGAATGAAGGCGCATTTTTGTCATTGTAAAAACGCACCATCTCTCCCGGTATCGCTTTCATATACCGGTCGCGAACATGGCTTAGCGAATCGACCGATATTTCATCAGCCTCAAGATACAACTGGCCCGCTACCTTCGCGCGGTCGAGCAAACGGTTATAGAAATCGCTCTTGGCAAACGAGGCAAAGGCGAAAAAAATTGCCGCCATAGCAATAACCAGTATCGCCGCGCTGATGAGCGTGAAGTAGAGCGCCAGCCTGTCCTTGATCTTCATTAGCGGTTCGCCTGCTTTAGAATATAGCCCATGCCAATCACGGTATGGATCAGCTTGTTCTTGAAGTCTTTTTCTACCTTTTTACGGAGGTAGTTGACATACACGTCAATAAAGTTTGTCCCCGTGTCAAAACCGATCTCCCAAACCTGTTCGGCAATATATTCGCGCGAAAGAATCTTGTTTGGGTTACGCAGGAACAGTTCCAGTAACTGGTACTCCTTCGCTGTCAGCGCGATTTCTTTGCCTGCACGCTGGGCGGTTTTGCTCCAGGTATCCAGTTTCAGGTCACCAAAGGTGAGTTGGTGGTTGCCCGCCCTATTTTTATTCCGTCGCAGCAGGGCTTCAATGCGTGCCAAAAGCTCGCTGAAATGAAAGGGTTTTACTAAGTAGTCATCGGCCCCTGCTTTCAGCCCCAGAACCTTATCGTGCACCTGGTTCAGCGCCGTGAGCATCAGGATGGGAACTTCACTGTCCGTTTCACGCACGTGCCGGCAGAGATCGACACCGCTCATATCGGGTAGCATCACGTCCAGGATGAACAGATCAAATTGAGCCTGTTTGAATAACTCACGCGCCATCCCGCCATCGTCCGCTATCTTCACGCCGTACCCCTGCTCCTCCAGCCCCTTGCGGATAAAGGCTGATACCTTTTGCTCGTCCTCTACTAAACAGATCTGGTTCATGCCAAACAAATATGACAATAATTAACGAGTTGATATCGCTTACAGTATTTTACTCACGTCAACCAGCGTTAAGATTTGACAACTTTTAAAAAGTTGTCAAATCTGGGTATAATTGCACATGAGCAAACTAACCCCATTCCATGTCGCCGTTCCTGTTCACGATCTGGAGGCCGCCCGCAAGTTTTATCGCGAAGTGTTAGGCTGCGCCGAGGGCCGCACCGATGAATTGTGGACCGACTTCGACCTGTACGGGCATCAGTTTGTCATTCACTATAAACCAAGACCCGAAGGTGATAACACGTTACACACCAATCCCGTGGATGGGCATGATGTGCCTATACCGCATTACGGCGTAGTACTGGAATGGGATGAATGGCACCGTCTTGCGGACAGGCTGAAAAACGCAGGCATCAAATTTATTATCGAGCCAGGCATTCGCTTCAAGGGTTTGCCGGGCGAACAGGCGACCATGTTCTTTTCCGATCCTTCGGGCAATGCTTTGGAGTTTAAGGCTTTTAAGGATATCGGGCAGTTGTTTGCGAAGTAGCGGCAGCTATTTCAGTACCACATCGCTTCGCACCGGGTAGTGGTCCGATAGCCTTTTTTCGATGATATGGTAGTCCGTCACATCGAACTGCCGGCTCGTCATGATGTAATCTATCTGGTAATTGGGGAAGCTGCCGTTATAAGTCCGGCCGAGGCCTGACCCTTTTTCCGTGAAGGCGTTTTTCAAACCCTTTGCCACCTGGTTTACCGCGAATGAAGTGGGCGTATCGTTAAAATCACCCGTGATCAGATAAGGGTAAGGGCAAGTTGCCGCGTTTTCCTTGATCTTGAACACCTGTTCGCTCCTTTTCACAAATGCATTTTTCAATTTAGCAACCAGCCGCATAGCCGAACCTTCGGGCTTGCCCTGCTGCGGCTCCACGTTGTTCAGGTATCGGTAATCTTCCGGGTCGAAGCGTATCGATTGCAGGTGAACGCTGTAAAAGCGGAATGTTTTGTCGCCTTTTTTAATATCCGCATAAATACACTGGTTCTCGCTCGCCCTGCTCGACGCCAGTTGGATCATGCCGCGCGATACGATAGGAAATTTAGAGAACAGCGCCATACCGATGGCTTCGTCCTTATTGGATACCACCGACATAAAATAAAAATTATTGCAGTTCAATATCCGCTGTATAGAGTCGAGCATGTCGTACTGCCCCTTGTTGCGCGTATAAAATTCCTGGAAACCGATAACATCAGGTTGTTCGTCTTTAATGATCTGGAGAATATCTTTTTTGGTCGAGATATCGTTTTTCGACCCATAACGTTTGAAATTATGGACATTGTAGGTCATGATGCGCAGCATATTCGAACCGCCCAGGTAAGTTGCCGACGAACTGAACCTAAGCCCGATGTTCCTGTTCAGCGTTTTCCAGCCTATCACAATACAGATCACAGACAGGAGTACCCATAGCCTTCGCCGTATCAACCAGTAAAGAATAAAGATCACATTGCCCAAAAGCAGGTAAGGATATGCCAAACCGAAAAAAGCTACCGGCCAGAACCTGGCAGGATTGACGACAGGCGCCAGGTAGCTGATAAGCATACAAATGCAAAGGAAAATATTGATCCAGAGGAGCAGCCTGCCGATAAAAGATGAACCCTTCTTTTTAGCTTTCATTATCCTTGCTGGCCCTGAATAGTATTTCCTTTTCCTGTTTGCTCAGGCTATCGTAGCCCGTACGGGATATTTTATCCAAAATACGGTCAACCTCTTCCTGCCTCGGTTTGCTGCCCGTATTTTGGGCGCCATTTTTGGCTGCCACCTTCAACTTCGACCGTTTTTTGAACTGATTGGCAAAGAAGCCTACTATATCATTTCCTCGTTGCAGCTGCTTAATATAAATAAAGCCAAACAGGGCGCCGCCAAGGTGAGATATTTCGCCGCCTGCGTTAAGACCTGAAATACTGAGGAAATCCAGGACAACAAAAAATAAAGCGAGCCATTTCAAACGGACAGGCCCGATAATGAACAGGTAAATGGTATAATCAGGGACCAACGTCGCTGTAGCTACGATAATGGCCATTATAGCCGCCGACGCGCCGACGTTGGTACTGAGCGCAACAAGGTCAGTATGACTGAAATATGGGAAAATGTTATAAGCGGCAACAAAAAAGAACGCGCCGGATAAGCCACCCAGTATGTACAGACCTACAGTCCGCTTATTCCCCAGGTATTCTTCAAATATCTGACCCATCCAGTATAACCAAAGCATGTTGAATAGAATATGGAAAATGCCGGCATGTATGAACATGTAGGTAAAAGGCGTCCAGGGACGGTGAAGCAACTTGGGCAGATATGACGGGAGTGACAGATATTCATATACTTCGGTCGTGATTACGCTGGGGCGCCCAAAGCCACTGAAAAGTTGCTCAATGGTTGCAGGAACGAATATGACCAGGAACACGATGATATTGATCCATACCAGGAGCATCACCCGGCTTCCCGAATGCAGCATCTTGAATTTAATATCCTTCCACAACGTACTCATCGATGGTATTTCTTAGATAACGGAGTAAGGTTAAAAATAGTTGTTGCCGCCCCTGATGCCCCAGAGTTTTATCATGACGTAACCGAAAAGCGCGCCGCCCAGGTGCGCGAAATGCGCTACGTTGTCGCCGCCGTATTGTGCAACACCGAGCCAAAGTTCGAGGATGATATAAACAGGTATAATATATTTGGCCTTTATAGGGATAGGTATAAAGAATATGAATAACTCCATGTTGGGGTACATCATACCGAAGGCAACCAGTAAACCAAAGATCGCCCCCGATGCGCCCAGAACCGGTGTGGTATAAATATCTTTTAGCTTGCCCATAACGGCTGGATCGGGAACACTTTGTTGATCATGAATGACGAACGTTCCGATCAAACTATGCACCTCGATAGCCTGTACTACCATTTGCAGAATTATCGCTCCGATCCCGCAAATAAAATACAGATTGAAGAATTTTTTTGAACCCAGGCTGTATTCCAATATCGGCCCGAACATAAAAAGGGCGAACATATTAAAGAAAATATGTTCCCATCCGCCATGCATAAACATATAGGTAACGATCTGCCATGGCCTGAACAGAGGTGAATCAAAATAAAAGACGGATAGCCACCTCACCATATCAAACCGGCTACCTAATACATAGGTGGCTATGAAGAATATAATATTGATAATAAGCAGGTTTTTTACAACTGGCGTAATATTGGCGAAAGGCGATTGCCGGTATTGACTCATAGTTCAGTTAATTGTTGTTATTTTTCAAATCTTTCGGCTAATTCAGCCATGGTAAATGTACTGATAATCGGCTTTCCGTTCAGCGCAATATTTGGCATCTGGCAGGCAAAAAGCTGGTCGATCAGCAGGTTCATTTCTTCCGATGATAACTTGACGCCAATTTTGGCTGCCGCGTTACGCGCAAGCGATCGCGCCAGGTTATCGCGCTTGTCCAGTTTCAATATCGAAAGGTTATTCTTGAAGCCTTCGAGCAGGTGTTCCAGCAGCGTGTGCTCGGCGACATTGCCCAGGTCGGCCGGAATGCCTTCCACTACCACTGTATTTGGTCCAAACTCCCTGACATCAAACCCCAGCGCGCGTATCTCGGGCAAAAGTTCCTTCAACAACTCAAAATCGCCGCCGTTTAGTGTAACGCTCTGCGGGAAAAGGCTTTGCTGGCTTGTCCCGGAATGATTTTCCAACTGCTGCAAAAAACGTTCATACAAAATACGTTCGTGCGCCGCCTGCTGGTTGATGAGCATAAAACCCGATTTGATGGGCGACAAGATATAGCGGTTATGCAGCTGGAACAATTGCCGCTCGCCGGGTTTGCTTACTTCCTGTTCCTCTACCGATACCGTTTTTTCGCTATGCAGATCGTGCTGGATAGTGTGCTCCCGTTTGCTGATCTCGTACAGCGTATCCCAATTCTGCGGGATTGGTGTCTTTTTATGACTGCCGGTATCGCGCAGAAAAGGTATCTCGCGTTCCGAAGTTTTTTCGCCGGCGAAGGGGTTGAAATTGGGGTTGAACGATATCGTAGGCTGAACGATCTCTTCTATCGGCTTCGGCGTGATCAAATGCCCTATGCTGTTTTCCTGGTCGAAATCGAGCGTCGGGGTAATATTGTATTTTCCCAGCGCCCGCTTAACCGCTGACCGGATGATCGCGTAGATCGATTTTTCGTCCTGGTATTTGATCTCCGTTTTCGTCGGGTGGACGTTAATATCGATCTTCGACGGGTCGATATCGATGAACAAAACATACAAAGGGAAGCTTTCGTCGGGCAGCAATTCTTCAAAGGCCGTCAGTACCGCATGGTTTAAATAAGCGTCGCGGATATAGCGGTTATTCACAAAGAAGAATTGTTCGCCCCTTGTCTTGCGCGCAAATTCAGGTTTTCCAACAAAACCCCTGAGCTTGATAATGGACGTATCTTCCTCAACAGGTACCAGCCGCTGATTATAATTGCTACCGAACAGGTGTATAATACGCTGTTTAAGCGCTGTGGCCGGCAAGTGGTAAACCTCCTGCCCGTCATGATGCATGGTAAAAAAAATACCGGGATTGGCCAGCGCCACCCGCTGAAACTCATCGACGATGTGCCGCATTTCCACGGGGTTGCTCTTCAAAAAGTTCCGGCGGGCCGGCGTGTTGTAAAACAGGTTCTTGACACTAATGGAGGTGCCGGTTGGAACCGAGCACGGTTGCTGGCTGATCACTTCCGAGCCTTCGATGATGATGCAGGTGCCCAGTTCATCCTCGTGCCTCCGCGTTTTCAGCTCTACATGTGCAATAGCCGCTATGGAAGCCATGGCCTCGCCGCGAAAACCCATGGTACGTATGGCAAACAGATCCTCCGCTTTCCGTATCTTGGAGGTAGCATGGCGCTCGAAGCACATGCGGGCATCGGTGAGGCTCATACCGCAGCCGTTATCGATCACCTGGATCAGCGATTTGCCTGCGTCTTTGAGTATCAGTTGTATCTTATCCGCTCCAGCATCAATAGCATTTTCGATCAGTTCCTTCACTGCCGATGCCGGCCGCTGCACCACCTCGCCCGCGGCGATCTGGTTGGCGACTGAATCGGGTAAAAGATTGATGATATCTGGCATGTATAGTTCCTTTTTTCTAACACAGATACGCTGCGCTCTTTATGCTTTCTTAGTGACCTCTGTGGTTAAAAAATGCTGACAGATTGTTTTCAACCACCAAGGTCGCAGAATTTTCACAGAGATTGGAGGCACCTCGCACTGCGCCGCTAAATTAATTATTTGACGTCATAAACGTTAACCTTTGAACCGATATGACACTTGTGTCGGTTATTAATCGCTTTATGCGTAAGTCGCAGATCTTTTCAATCTCTTAAATCATTTCATCGCGTCTTTTGTTAGTGATGAGATTCAGCAACTTACAATTAAGTTTGATGATATAACTTTATATTAAGATACTTGTAAAACTGCCCGCTTATGAGAAAGTTATTACCCTTGCTGCTGCTTTTCGCAGCGGCGTGTACCCCAAAGGATTACAATGCCGACCTGCTGGTCAAAAATGCCGTTGTTTATACCGTTGATAACAATTTTTCAACGGCCGACGCCTTTGTGGTAAAAGGGGGCAAGATCGTTGCGGTAGGCACCGCCGACTCGCTGGAGAAGGTCTATCGCGCGCATTCGGTGGTGGATGCTGAGGGCAAATCAGTTTATCCCGGCTTTATCGACGCGCATTCTCATTTTTATGGTTACGGTTTGGGCTTGCAGGAGGCCGATCTTGTCGGCACCAAAAGCTGGGAGGAGATCGTGGATTCGGTAAACACTTTCGCGCGGCGCAACCCGGATGGCTGGGTGGTCGGCCGCGGCTGGGACCAGAATTCGTGGAAAGTGAAGAAATTCCCCACCAAAGATAAGCTTGACGCATTGTTCCCGGTAAGACCAGTGGTACTGACCCGCGTTGACGGCCATGCTGCTATTGCCAACCAGGCGGCATTGAACCTCGCGGGCATCAAACCGGGCCAAACCATTGCGGGCGGAGAAATAGAAACCGTGAACGGCAAACTCACCGGTATTTTGGTGGATAATGCAGTGGGTATCGTCACCCGTAAAATGCCCGGGCCAACGGATGAGGTGACACAATCGGCGCTTGTTGACGCGCAGGCCAAATGTTTCGCCGACGGCTTAACTACCGTTGCCGATTGCGGCCTGCCTTATACCATGGTAAATACTATCGCCGAGCTACAGCACAAGGGCGTGCTGAAAATGCGCCTGTACGTGATGCTATCCGACCGGCCCGAAAACTACGATTACCTGTTCAAACGCGGCGTTTACAAAACCCCGGGATTGGATGTTCGCTCGTTCAAAATGTATGCCGATGGCGCGCTGGGCTCACGCGGCGCCTGCCTGCTGCAGCCTTATAACGATCAGAAGAACTGGAAGGGTTTTCTGTTAAGCAGCCAGCAGCACTTCGCCGAGGTTGCCAAAAAAGTTTATGACAAAGGTTTTCAGCTGTGTACCCATGCCATAGGCGATTCAGCGAACCGTGTAATTCTGAAGATATACGCCTCGGTGCTGAAAGGCAAGAACGACCGCCGCTGGCGCGTTGAGCATGCACAGGTTCTGTCGCCGGATGATATACATTACTTTGGGGATTACAGTATCATACCTTCCGTTCAGCCTACACACGCCACCTCTGATATGCGCTGGGCCGGCACACGCCTCGGTGAAAAGCGATTGAAAACGTCTTATGCCTACCAGCAATTATTAAAGCAAAACGGCTGGGAGCCGCTGGGAACCGACTTCCCGGTTGAAAATATCAACCCGCTTTATACGTTTTATGCTGCGGTGGAGCGTAAAGACCTGAAGGGCTACCCGGAGGATGGTTTCCAGATGGAGAATGCCCTAAGCCGCACCGATGCGCTGAAGGGCATGACGATATGGGCCGCAAAAGCTAACTTTGAAGAAAAAGAAAAGGGCAGCATCGAGCCGGGCAAATATGCCGACTTTGTGATATTGGATAAAGACATTATGAAAATAAAAGGATCGGAAATACCCGGCGTGAAGGTGTTATATACCTACTTAAACGGAGAGAAGGTGTATGGCAAATAAAAAGTGGCCGTTATATACACTGGTCCTGGCGGGCTTTATCCTGATCAATTCAGCCTGTGCGCAAAACCCTCCGTTGCAGGGACAGGCGTACGTGAACGAGGAAAAACAGGTTGAAAAAGCCACCATACTACTGAACAACGAGGAAGATATTGTGCCTATCTCCGACTTAAGCGACCGCAAAGTGGCGAGCATCCATTTCACTTACCAATATGCGACCGGTTTCGATAGCCTTTTAAGCAAATACACCGCGGTGAAAACCTTTGCGGGCACGGATTACGTAACCGTAAGAACCCTGGCCGACCTGGATTACGACACTAAGATCTATAACACGCTGGTGGTGCAGCTGGCTGATTCAGATGTGAACAACGCCCAGATCATCAGCTTTATTAACGATAACCTGAAGATCAGGAGCGTGATCGTGGCCCTCTTCGGCAACAGCGCCAGCCTGGCAAAGCTCAACGGAGTCAGCGCGCCGATCGTGTGGTGCAGCAGGCCATCACCCGTGGCGGCATTTTTCAGCGCGCAGGCCATTTTCGGCGGTGTGGCCATTACGCAAAAACTAACATCATCATACCCGCCCAAATACCGGAAGGGCTATGGCTTCACCACAAAGAAAACACGGCTGGAATATACCGTACCTGAGGACGCGGGTATCGAGACCTCGGCTTTAAGCAATATTGATAATATCGCTTACGAAGCCATCCGCAACCAGGCTACGCCGGGCTGCGTGGTATTGGTAGCGAAGGACGGCAAAGTGATCTACAATAAAGCATTCGGTTACCACACCTATGATAATGTTATCCCGGATAAGCTGACCGATATCTTCGACCTGGCTTCCATGACCAAAGTTTCTGCCACTACCATGGAAACCATGCGGGTATATGAAGAAGGCAGGCTGAACCTGGATTCGACCCTCGGGACCTACCTGCCCATGGCGCGGCACAGCAATAAAGCCGATCTGACCATCCGCGAAGTGCTGGAACACCAGTCGGGCCTGATACCCGATATTCCGACCTACGAGAAATTGAAGCCTACGGATATCAGCGCCGATTCCTCGGCTGCCTACCCGCACAAGCTGGCCGACCATTACTTTCTGCGGAAAGACTATTTCAAGGACGTGATGTGGACCGACATCCTCAATTCGCCCCTGAAAACACGCGGGCAATATGTTTACAGCGACCTGAGCATGGTGGTGATGAAAGAGGTGCTGGAACGCATCACCTCGATGCCGATCAACTATTATGTGCAGCAGAATTTTTACGGTCCGCTGGGTATGCAATCGGCCGGATACCTGCCTTTGAACCGCTTCCCCCGCGACCAGATCGTTCCGACGGAAGACGACGAGGTATTTCGCCATACGCTCCTGTTAGGTTATGTGCACGACCCCACCGCAGCCATGCTTGCGGGGGTTTCGGGCAATGCCGGTCTCTTCGCCAGCGCCAATGACATCGCTATCCTGTACCAGATGATGCTGAACAGGGGTTCGTACGGCGGCGTACAGTATTTTAAACCGCAAACCGTCGATCTTTTTACCGCCAAACAATCGGCGGTGAGCAGAAGGGGCCTCGGCTTCGACCGCTGGGACCCTATCGCCGACCGGCATTACCCTTCACGTTACGCTTCCGACGAAACCTACGGCCATACCGGCTATACCGGCACCTGCATTTGGGTCGATCCGAAATACAACCTGGTGTATGTTTTCCTGTCGAACCGCGTGAACCCCAGGGTGACGGATAAGCTCTCGACGCTGCAAATCCGCGGGCGCATACAGGATGTGGTGTACCAGGCCATCAACAAAACCTGCAACTGCGTGATGATGGGAGCGCAGGCGGGGAAGTAATATTTCACCCCAGCTTTTCCTGGTCTCAAAAATTAATTTTCAATATTTTTTGAAAGTTCAAGAATATTATTACCTTTGCTTCATGGAATTGGCGCAAGGCAAGCAAAAGTTTATCGAAGCATGGGGCAGGCTGGGTTCGGAATGGGGCATCAACCGAACTATGGCTCAGGTGCATGCCCTGCTGTTGATCTCGCCCGAAGCACTGACCACCGAGGAGATCATGGAGCAGCTGAGCATCTCACGGGGCAACGCCAATATGACGTTGCGCGACCTGATCGGCTGGGGGCTGATTGAAAAGCAGCATCGCGCCGGCGAACGCAAAGAATATTTCTATGCTGAAAAGGACGTGTGGCTGATCGCCAGACAAGTGGCCCAGGAGCGCAAAAAGCGCGAGCTCGATCCGGTACTGAAGGTGTTGAATGAATTGTCATCAATAAAAGGAGATGAGAAGGACCCGGAGTACAAGACTTTCAAAAAATCGGTTGGCGACATCAACAAGTTGGCTAAGAACGTTGACAAAACACTGGCTACGATGATGAAGGCGGAAGAAAGCTGGTTTTGGGGTTCGATCTTTAAAATGTTCAAATAATTTTTTTGATAAGATATTTCAATTTTTTCTGAAAGTACAAAAAATAAAATCATGAACTCGCTATCATTTACAAAAGGTGTTATAAGAATCGCTTTCGGTGCATCAATTGCTCTTTATTTCGGCTTCTTGCTATGTAATATTCTGTCCAATGGCGCTGGTGGTCTTTCCGGCTATTTGCTTGTTTATTGTTTGCTCTTCGTGCAGGCCCCGGCTGTAATGCTGCTGCTGATTAGCTCGATCTATAACTATATCATCCGAAGAACAGTTTGGTCTATCTTCAAAACAGAATATCTTCTTTTATTAGGAAACATTGCCATTATGGTATTATTCAATTTGTCGTTCCTGATATGCCCTAAATGCTCTATTTAATAAACAACGCCATGAAAACCCTGAACAACCACATCATCCTGTACGATGCCGGATGCCCGATGTGCAAGCTCTACACCGGCCAGTTTGTCAAACGCGGCATGCTTGATAACAATGGCCGTGCGCCGTACCAGCAAATGCCCGAAATGGTTTGCCCTTACGTGGACTGGCAACGGGCGGTGAACGAGATCGCCTTAGTCAACACCGAAACCGGCGAAGTGGAATACGGCGTCAAAAGCTTGTTTAAGGTAATTGCTAATTCGCTCCCGATATTTGGCCCGTTGTTCAGGTTCAAGCCTTTTGTCTGGTTGATGAGCAAGGCTTATAGCTTCCTTTCTTATAATCGCCGGGTAATCGCTCCATCGGCTGCCGATCAGCATAGCGGTATCAAGCCAACCTTCAGCCTAAAGCTGAGATTGGCTTACCTGTTGTTTACCAGCGTAGCGGTTGGTTTCGTTCTGACGCATTACGCGCACCTGTTAACCGGTTATGTCCCTTTGGGAAATCCTTATCGCGAATATCTCATTTGCAGTGGACAGATCATTTTCCAGGCGATTATCATCAGCCTGTATGCACCCCAAAAATGCTGGGACTACTTAGGCAATATGATGACGATCTCGTTTGCCGGCGCATTGATTTTAATCCCCGTTATATTATTGCACCATTTGATCAGCTGGACTTTGTTCTTCCCATTATATTTTGTGCTGGTTGCCGGGCTGATGTTTCTGGAGCATGTTCGCAGAACGAAACTGTTAAATTTGGGCTGGCTGTTAACTATCACCTGGGCACTGTATCGTATTATTTTACTCGCGATCATCTTAAACCTTATTTAAATGAAATACCATAAGATCATACTGGCCGGCGGAAATGGTTACCTGGGAACCGTGCTGGCTAATCATTACAAAGCCCTTGCTGATGACATCATTATTCTGGCTCGTCACCCCAAAGCTGCTGAAGGCAACATACGCACGCTGGTTTGGGACGGCAAAACAGAAGGTGAATGGGCACGCGAACTTGAAGACGCCGATCTGTTGGTGAACCTTTGCGGCAAAAATGTCAATTGCCGTTACAATGAAAAGAACAAGCGCGAAATACTTGAATCGCGCATCAACCCGACGAACCTGCTGAACCGGGTGGTCGCACGACTGCAATATCCTCCTAAGTTATGGATCAACTGCGCTTCGGCCACCATTTACCGCCACGCAGAAGACAGGCCGCAGGATGAGGTTGCCGGGGAAATTGGCGCAGGTTTCTCGGTCGAAATATGCAAGGCATGGGAAAAAGTATTTTTTGAATCCGACATCCCGGGCACGCGAAAAGTGGCTCTGCGCATCGGAATCGTATTTGGCAAGGCCGATGGTGTTTTTCCAAGGCTGCTGAACCTGGTAAAGATAGGCTTTGGCGGTAAACAGGGCAACGGCCGGCAGTTTGTATCCTGGATACATGAACAAGACTTGGCAGCCATCACCGAATGGATACTCGAACATCCGAATATCACTGGTCCTGTAAATGCCACCGCTCCTAACCCGCTGACGAACGCCGAACAAATGCGCATTATTCGTAACGCGTACGGACAGCCTTTTGGTCTCCCCGCTCCTGCATGGCTGCTCGAGATAGGTTCTTATTTCATTGGCACGGAAACCGAGCTCATATTGAAAAGC
>JAFDZL010000050.1 GCA_018266935.1 Bacteroidota bacterium
TCACCTACGGCGATAACGATACCTATTCACTGTGGTACGACCAGGAAGTGGAAGGCATCAGGCCCGACGTGCGCATTGTAAACCTCAGCCTCTTCAGCAGCGACTGGTACATACACCAGATGCAGAAAAAGATGAACGAATCGGACCCGCTGCCCATCACCATGCCTTACAGCAAATATGAAGAAGGCGTACGTGATGCGATACCGTATTACGACAGCGTGACCCTGGTTAAGTATTTTGATAAGACACCACTGCCGTCGAAATCATATTACAGCGTAAAGGATATTTTTGACCTGATCACTTCTGACGATAATGCTGCGAAGATTGCATCGCCGGGACAGGGGCCAGGTAACTACCTGCCAACAAGGAATTTTGCGATCAATATTAATCCTGACGAGGTGATCAAAAATGGCGTGGTGCCTGCATCGGAAAAGGACAAGCTTATCGATGTGATGAAATGGAAATATCCGTCGGGATATGTGACCAAGGATAACCTGGCGTTTATCGATATCCTGGCGCATAACGACTGGAAGCGCCCGATATGCTTTACCATTACGGTAGGCCAGGAGAATATGATGGGCCTGCAGCAATATTTATATAAGGAAGGCTTTACCTATCACCTGATACCATTTAAGGTTGACACCGCCACCCGCGACCAATTGGGCAAAACCAACACCATGGTGATGTATGACAACATCATGAATAAATTTAAATGGGGTCACTATAAAACAGCCAAATACCTCGATCCTGAATCGACTACGATGTTCTACCCGGTGCTATTGTCAACGATATTGGACGTTACCCAAAACCTGACGACCGAAGGTCATAAGGACCTTGCCCTGAAGATCATCCATAAGTACGACCAGGAAATGCCGGATATATACCCGTCTATCGACCAGGCGCGCACCAAATATTATCTCGTAGCCAACGCCTACAACCTGGGCGACATCGGTTATGGCAATAAGTACGTGACCAGCATGGATAATTATATTACTGATCAGCTGGACTATAACGCCAGCCTTCTGCCTGATCACACCGACGTGATGGATCTGCATACCGTACAATTGGGCTTGCAGTTGCTCAGTGGCTTGTCACAGCTAACGAGGGAAAACCACCAAACTGCACTGGCGGATAAATTGGAGAAGCAGGATAAACTTTATACGGCTAAGTTTGCGCCGATATTAGGCGGCGGCAAGCCGTAAAGCCTCACTCCAACCTCTCCGGGGAGAAGTTTTAAAAGATAGCGGCGATGGGCATAAACCCATCGCTATTTTATTTAATCGATATGGAAATCAAAAGACTCGGTATTGAAGAAATTGGATTGGTGGTCGGCCTGTTTGATAAATACCGGCAGTTTTATAAGCAGCCGCCCGATATTGGCCTGGCTGAACGGTTTATCCAGGAAAGGCTGGCTAACAACGAATCTGTAATATTCGTAGCTACAGATGGCACTGTGCCGGCAGGTTTCACGCAACTTTATCCCCAATGCTCATCAGTATGCGCCGTCAGAAACTGGATATTGAACGATCTATATGTGGACAATGCTTATCGCAAAACAGGCGTTGGCCGGGCTCTGATCGACCAGGCGATGGCATTCGCCAAGAGCCAGGCGGCGACATTCGTGCAACTGGAAACGGCCGTTGACAATTATTCTGCGCAACGTCTGTATGAGGCTATCGGCTTTGAAAAGCAGGAAGCGGATGCGGAGTTTTTGCTGTATAAGATAGCAGTTTGAACTATGATTTCAATGATTAAATGAAAACTATGATGACTGAAAATCAAAGTCAATCAAATAATCAATGCGATCATAGTTCAAGATTTTACTGCTCATCATACGGCTTTTTCGCCCTTTCCGGGTCGTAATGCAGCTTCGGGGTCAGCCAATACAGTAAGATGACCCTCGAGTATCGGAAATTGAAAGGGGAAAGCAGCAGCGTTACGCCAAGCAGCAACCCGATGTACAGCCATGGCGACTCGGACTGCGTAAGGGCATAAGTGCCAACCGCAGTAGTGATCATTTCAGCTACGATCATCCCATAGCTTACGAACATAGCGACATAAAAATATCCGGGCTCCATTTCGAATTGGAAGTGGCAGTATGGACAATAGGTGTGCATTTTTTGATTGAAAAAACCCAGGCTGCTCTGTTTGAACATGTCGCCTTTGCGGCATTTTGGGCATTTACAATGCAGCGCGGCATCAAAGGCGGAAGCCGGTTTTATTTCATTTTTGGTATCGGGAGTTGTCATGCTATTATTTTTTAAAATTGTTTTTCCTGAATTCTTCCGGCAGCAAGCCGGCATACTTTTTAAAAAACCTGGTGAAATAAGAATTGTCGTTAAAGTTGAGCCTGTAGGCTATTTCAGAGATATTGAGGTCATGATTAATGAGCAGTCTTTTGGCTTCCAGCAATACCCGGTTGCGTATTATTTCCCCCGCCGGTACGCCGAGTACATCATTGCAAATCGCATTCAAATGATTTGGCGTAATGTAAAGCAACTGCGCGTAATCTTTGGGTAACCTCAACGCCGCAAAGTTTTTTTCCACCAAATGCCTGAAATTCTTCAGCAGCGTGAAATTATAGGTTGAATGCTGTTCTTTGACCTGATCATATTTTGTTCGTGCCAGCAATATAAATATCTGCAACAGCAACACCCTGATCATGTCTGCGGCCATGCGGCCGGGAGATTCGCTTTCGGTTATAATATCTTCAAAAAGCGCCTTTATTTTCGGCTGCAACCCCCGTTCTATATTGATCACTGCGTCTTCAATATCCCCGCTAAAGAATGGGAAGTGCACCAGGTAATCATTTGCAAGCAGAAATGAACGAAAAAAATCTTCGGAAAAATGGATCACGTAACCGTCAACCTCGCCTTCGAAATCCCAGGAATGCACCTGGCCCGGAATCATGAAATAGATTTGGCAGGGCGCCACCTTAAACTTCTTAAAGTCGATAGTGTGGGTTCCGCCGCCTTTGGTAAATAGCACCAGGTGATAAAAAGTGTGTTTGTGGGGGAAGTGGAGGTCTTTGTGTTTTTGCAGGTAAACGCCAAACCTGCTGATCAGCATATCATCCTGCTGAAAGTCCGACAGCTTGCAGATATCATACACAGGTATCGCGTTTTTCATTTCGATACAAAAATACATGATTGATACAACCGGCGGTAGTATTAATCGTTGCTCTAATGGTGTTTTTTACTGGTGACGCTTAAGTTTGATTGCAGCATATATAAAAAAATAATCCCCCGCCGGGAGGCGGGGGATATAATGGTCCGTCTTACTCGCTAATTCGGACCAAACCTAAACCTTATCGTTACAAAAATGCAAATTTTTTATGAATAATTAATCAAGTATTTTAAAAAAACTATACATAAATATTTTCCATATTTACAATTAAGAAAATTATTTAATGCAAAAGCCGGATAGCCTCATTTTTGATATGGACGGAACCCTTTGGGACGCCGTTGACACCTACACCGCATCATGGAATATCGTCTTTGCCGAGCTCGGAATTAACAAAACTATACACCGGGAGGAACTGGCAAAAATGGTCGGCTGGGAAGGCAGAAAAGTGCTCACCGCCATCATGCCTGATTTTGATGAAGAAACACGCCAGTCCATCTATGCCCGGGTGAACGAAGTGCGTCGCGAGATCCTGCCGCGGAACGGCGGCGTACTGTATGAAGGTGTAAAAGAGGGGCTAAAACAACTGGCCGGCAAATACAAGCTGTTCATCCTGAGTAATTGCGCCAAAGGCGTCATCCGCCTGTTCATCGACTGGGCGGGGATAAACGAACATATTGTCGATGAGATAGCCTATGGCATCAACCAGATGCCCAAACATCATAACATTAAACTGCTGATTGAAAGGCACGATTTGAAAACCCCCGTCTATGTGGGCGATACCGAAGGAGACGGCGAGCAAAGCCGTTTAGCCGGAATACCCTTTGTGTTCGTCAGCTATGGCTTCGGTGAAACGGACACGCACGATTTTCGCTTTGATAATTTTACCGATCTTACCAACTATTTCATGAGATTATAGTAGCCTGGGAGTGACCAATGATGGAAATTCCCGACTTGTCTGTTCCTGAAATCCTTTGATCCTGCGAATCTTAGTTCAGACATTGGCCAACGGCAGGCTGAAAGAGAAAATCGAGCCTTTGTTCGGAGCGCTTTTTACCCATAACTTCCCCTTGTGCCGCTGAATGATCTCGTTGGAAAGATATAGTCCGATGCCGAAACCGGAGATATGTTTTTTATCGTCGTCATCGACCCTGAAAAAGCGCTGGAATATCTTTTCCTGGTCCTTCGCTTTAATACCTATCCCGTGGTCGGCTACCGATACCTCCACGCAATCTTTATCGGCTATGCCGGAAGTAATAGTCACGGTGCTCCCCTTGGGCGAATATTTGATCGCATTGCTGATGAGATTACTCACTACCTGGCCTATTTTCTCCCGGTCGGCGTTCACGTTTTGGGGGTCGCCTGGCTTGAATACCAGTGCGTGCGATCCCGTGATCATCCGGCTGTCGTTAATACATTCCTCTATCATTTTATTGATATCGAAAACCGACCTCTTGAGCTGCAGCTTACCTGGCTCAAGGCGCGAAAGGTCGAGAAAGCTGTGCACCAGCGCCGTCATTTTGTTTACCTGGTTGAGCGATTTCGAAAGCGCCGTCTTAATGAAAGGGTCGCCTGCGTCAGAGAGTTTAGTTTCGAGCAGCTGGACATAAGCCTTAAGCGATGTGAGGGGAGTCTTGAGCTCGTGGCTTGCCATGGCGATAAAATCATTTTTGCGGATATCGTCACGTTTGCTTTCAGTAATATCTACAACCGTACCCAACATCCTGTGAGGTCTTTTTTTGTTGTTATAAAGGACCACGCCTTTCATCCTGATCCAGTGCAGCGAATTATCGGGCCAGAAAATTCGCGCTTCATAGTCGTATTGCCCTCCCTCCAAAGCTTCCTGGTAGGAGCGGACCAGGATATTTGGCACGTCATCGGGGTGCACCTGGTTGCGTAGCGAGCTGAGGCTTATCCTGGTACCCGGCTGATGACCGAACAATGTAACCAGCTGCGGCGAATAACTGAAGTGGGTTGGCGGTATGGCCAGGTCCCAGATCGCCAGGCCGGTAGCTTCAGCGGCAAGCAACAGCCTGTTCTCGCTTTCAATAGCCGCTTCCTTGGCTTTTACTTCGCCTGAAATATCGACGACGGTGTTCAGAATATATTCGACGCTATTCCCCGCGCCTCGTATCGGGGTGTTGGAGCACGACCAATAATGCTCTTCGAATTTGCCTGTACGCGGGTTCCGGATATCGTACCTATATACAGGCACATCAATTTTATCGCCGGTATCGATTGCCCTGGTAAATACCTTTCGGGCGGTGTTTTCATCGTCTGGATTATCCTTATCTTCAGGAAAAACGTCGAAAAAACTTTTCCCAATTACTTTTTCCCGCTTCACCGATGTTATTTGCAGGTATGCGTCGCTTACAGCTGCAATTGTAAAAACAGGTAAATCCGCTTTTACCAGTATGGAACCCGGCGATTTTTCAAAGAGAACTTTGAACAAGCCATCAGTCAAAATATCATCTGAAGCTACCGGCATCTGAAAGGCAGTAAAATGTGGTTAAGGTAAATTTTAAAACGCACAAAAAATACGTCATTTAAAAAACAAAAATTTACGCCTCTTGTTTTGTTTATTTTTTTAGTAAAAAGTCCGGATATTAATCCGGAGCGTATATTTGTGTACTCCCCCTTTCGTCTGAGAAGCCGCACCTTTCTATAACAAAGAATTGATCATAGCGAATTAAAACAAAATTTTATCGCGGTTGTTGAAATTGCCTGAATACGAATTTATTAGCCGGAACTTTTTTGATTAACCCATTTTACAATGAGCAAAAAAGCAGATAAAAACACTTTAAATAAGAAATTATTACATAAAATGCCTACGGGCATCGACGGCCTGGACGAGATAACCGGTGGCGGACTGCCCGGCGGCCGCCCGACGCTGGTATGCGGCGGCGCAGGCTGCGGAAAAACCTTGTTGTCCATAGAATTTGTTGTCAAAGGGATCAACGAGTTTAATGAACCCGCGGTATTTATGGCATTCGAGGAATCGGGTGCGGAATTGGCGACGAATGTGGCATCACTCGGCTTTGATCTTGACAAGCTGCAGAGAGAAAATAAACTGAGGATAGATCATGTACAAATTGAGCGGAGCCAAATAGAGGAAACCGGGGCCTACGACTTAGAAGGCTTATTTATCCGTCTCAATTATGCCATTGACAGCATCGGCGCCAAACGTGTGGTCTTGGATACCATCGAAAACTTATTTTCCGGTCTCACCAACCAGGCCATCTTACGTTCAGAATTGCGCAGGCTTTTCCACTGGCTGAAAGAAAAAGGCGTAACGGCTATTATTACAGCCGAGACCGGCGACGGTGCGCTTACCCGGCATGGGCTTGAAGAGTACGTATCCGATTGTGTGATATTACTGGATAACCGGGTTATCGACCAGA
>JAFDZL010000509.1 GCA_018266935.1 Bacteroidota bacterium
TCGTCAACTACACCCAGCTTAAAGGCCAAACTGTAGTCCTTTTGCGTTTTCCTGAAATGTCTGTTTTTAATCGCTTTTTCCATATAAGTCAACTTTTGTGTCAACTTATTTTAGGACGATGCACTCTATACGATAAAAAAGCCCGTTTTATTACAAAACAGGCTTTGAATCTATTAGTTATAATTTTTTGAAATGGGTGATATCAGCTTATATCAGGTTCACGCTGCGGTTCACAAATTCGGTTAACTCAGCTCCTGTGAGTAGTCCCTGGGACAGTAAGGCCAGGTCGAAAGCTTGTTTAGCCAGTTGCGATCGACCCTCTTCGGTTTCCTGTTCCAGTATCTTGCCAATGAGCTTATGGTTAGCGTTGATCACCACCTTGTAGTTGTCGGGCATATTGCCGTAAAAGCCCATTCCGCCGCCCATCGCCGCCATTTCTTTCATGCGGCGCATAAATTCGTCCATGGTTACGGTTACCGGCAATTCTTCTGGATTCATGCTTTCCAGTTCAACCTTGTACGCAGGTTTGCTGATCGCTTTTTCGAATATTGTTTTCACTTCTGCCGACTGTTCTTCGGTTAGGATATGAGCCGGCGCATCTTCCTTTTTGATCAATTTATCAGCCACGTCCGAATCGACACGCTTGAGGGAAGTTTTGTCCAGCTTTTGCTCCAGTCCGCTGATGAAATGGCTATCTATCGGCGAGTTCATCAGCAGCACATCGTAACCTTTCTTGTTGGCTGATTGGATAAAAGCATCCTGTTTTTGCGGGTCGGTAGTGTACAAATACACCACACGGCCATCTTTGTCGGTTTGCGCAACGGCAACTTTGTCTTTGTACTCGTTCAGCGTGAAGTTCTTTTTATCGGTACTGGTCAGCAACGCGAAATCTTTTGCTTTGTCGTAGAATTTATCGTCGCTGATCATTCCGTATTTCACGAAGACGCCTATATCTGGCCATTTTTGCTCGAATGCTTCGCGATCGGCCTTAAACAGGTCTGCCAATTTATCAGCAACCTTTTTGGTGATATAGGTATTGATCTTTTTAACGTTGCTGTCGGCCTGCAGGAAGCTGCGCGACACATTCAGCGGGATATCCGGCGAATCGATCACACCGTGCAGCAGCATCAGGAATTCGGGAACAATATCCTTCACCTCATCGGTGATAAATACCTGGCGCGAGAACAGCTTGATCTTATTGCGCTGGAAATCGAAATCGTTCTTGATCTTCGGGAAATAGAGTACCCCCGTCAGGTTGAATGGGTAATCTACATTCAGGTGTATCCAGAACAGCGGATCTTCTGAAAAAGGGTAGAGCTGTTTATAAAATTCCAGGTAATCCTCATCCTTCAGGTCATTCGGCGATTTTGTCCAGATCGGGTTCGTATCGTTGATGATATTCGGAACCTCAACCGATTTGTATTTTGGTTTGCCTTCTTCGTCCTCGCCGTCCGGTTCATCTTCAGTGCGGGTGCCAAATATGATGGGCACCGGCAGAAAACGGCAATATTTATCCAAAATTTCCTGCAGTCGGTGTTTGTTCAGGAACTCTTCGTTTTCCTTGTTAACATGAAGGGTGATCTCCGTGCCGCGCTCGGTCAGACTTCCTTCGCTCAATTCAAACTCGGTGCTGCCATCGCAGGTCCAGTGAGCCGGCTCGGTGCCTTCCTGGTAAGATAAGCTTTCAATATCAACCCTATCGGCTACCATGAATGCTGAATAGAAGCCCAGGCCAAAGCGACCGATGATCTCATTGGCGTCCTTAGCTTCCTTGAATTTCTCCATGAATTCTTCGGCGCCTGAGAACGCGATCTGGTTAATATATTTCTTGATCTCTTCGGCGGTCATACCGATACCATTATCAGAAATGGTGATGGTCTTTTTCTTTTCGTCGAAGGCTACCTCAACGCGCAGATCGCCGATATCGCCGTTCACTTGACCAAGTGAGCTCAGGCGTTTCAGCTTTTGCGTAGCATCAACCGCATTGGATATCAGTTCACGAAGAAATATCTCGTGATCAGAGTATAAAAATTTCTTAATGATCGGGAAAATGTTCTCGGTATGTATCGAGATCGTTCCTTTTTCTTGCATAATCTATATTGATTTAGAGTTATTGTATTTTACAAATGCTGCCCATCAAGCGGCGTTCCAAAGGTCAACATATTGTCAAAATGGCAGGACGTAAAAATGTGTAACCACAGAGGATGCCGAGGTTTTCACAAAGGTCACAGAGAGCTCAGCAATGCCTTCAAAATATCCCGGAGCTTTCCGGCAATTTCGTCGTTAATATTTCCTTCTGCGTCGATCTTTGTTCGGATAAACGGAATGAGCAGAGTTGTTTCATCATTAAATTGTGCATCCAGGGCTCCTAAAGTTTTTATCATTCCCTCATGCGCATATTGCCCGCTTGTAGATGCTGTAATTAGGGCCAACGGTTTACCCGAAAGCGACCCGCTGGAAACGGTCCAATCTAAAGCATTTTTTAACGCGCCGGGTACACCGAAAGCATATTCGGGTGTGCAGATAACGATCGCATCGGATTTAGCTATTTTGTCACGCAGATCAGAAACCGGGGGCGGCGGATCATCGTTATCCAGGCCCGGGTCAAAAGCGGGTATGTTAGCTAGCCCATCGTAAATAACGTAGTTTATTCCGGCAGGCATCAATTCACTAAGATACCGGAGTATGGTATGATTGGATGACCCTGTTCGCAGGCTGCCTGACATAGCACAAATATTCTTCATCGCTTACAGAAAGCAATGATAGGGAATCAAAGGTTAACAGGGTGTCATAATTAAGGTCGTTCCACAGACACATCCTGCGCCAGGCGCGCATCATCGGGCGTTTTCGCCAGGTCGGCATCCAGCGCGTATAAAGCATCAGCCCCGGCTTTTGCACCGCCTGCCACTTTAATTTTCGAGAGCAGGTCGAGCGCCAGAGTCTCTTCTTCGGTTTGTTCTTTTACAAACCATTGCATAAAGTTCCAGGTCGCCCAATCCTTTTCTTCCATGCTCATATTTACCAGGTTGTAAATATTGGCCGTATTTTCCACTTCTGATTTAAAGATCCGTTCAAAACAATCGTTTACGCCGGCGGGATTCGGGCCGGGCTCGGGAATGGCGCTTACTACCACTTTACTGCCACGTTTTAAAATATATTCCAGGAATTTCATCATGTGATTACGTTCCTCGTTGGCGTGCCTGAAAAGGAAGTTAGCTATGCCTTCGTAGCCCTCGCTATCTGCCCAGGCGCCGTAGGCCAGGTAAATTTGTGCGTTGTGGGCCTCGTTTGTCATTTGCTGGTTTAAAGCCGAAGCGATCTTTTGTGATAACCTGTTCGTGTCCATAACTTGCTTAACTGAATATAACTGATATGGTTTTAAAATCCTTTGTTATTTTTATGGCCGTTTTGCCCGATATGACTTTGAATTTCCTTAGGCCTTTAGCCGTATTCACGTTGCCCTTACTGCTTTATTCTTGTGCAACGACAAAACCCCTGGCGCCGACACCAACCGCAGCCAATGTCCCAAAGATCGAACAGCCAGTGTCTGTCGTAGATGTGCCCGTAACCGTCGATCTGAAAAACTATTTTGTGCAGGCCGAAAATTCGGTCCCTATTAAATATACCGATAACCAGCAGCCCTGCGAGGGCCTGCGGTATCAATATGTGTTCACGCGTACGCCGTTCACTATTACGGGTAGCAATAATGTGGTAAACTTAAGCTTTATTGGCAGCTATGGCTTTTCGGTTGCTTATTGCGCTAAGTGTGCTACTTTTCCCGGCTCGGGACCGACACCTATCGTGCCGGTAGTATCGGCCCAATGCGGCTGGGGCGATGAGCCGCCGCGCCGGATGCAGATATCTTACCAGTCAACTATCAGTGTGACGCCGGACTATCATCTGAAATCAAAAACCATTTTATATCCGGCTCCTAAGCCGCTCGACCGCTGCAACGTGGTTATGGGTGCCATCGACGTTACAGACAGGCTGATACAGTATATAAGCGGACCGCTGAATGACCTGGGCAAACAAGTTGACACGCGTATAGCGGCTTATAATATCAAGCCAATGGTCCAGCAGATATGGCAAAATCTGGCAACCGAATCCAAAGCAGGGGACATGGGCTATGTTTCCATCAATCCGCAGTCGGTGCAACTGAGTAATTTCAGCCTGAACGGTTCGCTGCTAAATTTTTCTGTGGGCTTGACGGCAAAGCCGGTTTTTACGACCGTGAGCAACCCGCAGCCTGTGAAACCTATGCCGAACTTGACCGCCTATACGCCGTCTAAGGGCTTTAACGTTTTCCTTGACCTGGTTGAAGGCTATGACCACTTAACTAAAATCATCAATCAGCAAGTAGTTGGACAAAGCGCAGAGGTAGCGGGCAAACAGTTTGTGGTGAACAACACCAAAGTTTGGGGTATCGGTAATCAGATCGTCCTGCAGGTTGATTTTGGCGGTTCGACCAACGGGACTATCTACCTGGTGGGAACACCGACCTATAATCCCGCTACCCATGAGCTCACTTTCCCCGACCTGACCTTCGACCTGCAAACCAAAGCCTGGATGCTGAAAACAGCCAAATGGTTGTTCAACGGGAAGATCACCGACATGATACGCCAGCGCGCCACCTATAACTTTACCCAGCTTATAGCTGATAACAAAGTTCAGCTGCAAAAGGAACTAAGCCGTGACATGGGCAACGGGATCCGGTCGGATGTGACGATCAAAGACCTGGACATCCACGCCATTTACCCTACGCAGGATAAATTGATCATTCGCACTTTGTCAGACGGGCAGATCAAAGTGAAAGTAGTGATGTGATTAAGTCCGGAAGTCCGAAAGCTGTAGTTAGTAATTTGATAGCACTTCCGGCCGCTATTGTGCCACTTGACAAGTCTAAATTTTCAGATGAAAAGTTAAACAAGCGTGAGCTAGAAGTAATAACCCGGAAGAGACCTTAACTATCCGATTTCTGAGTTTTGATATGTGCATCGGCGATGAGATCGTAAATGCTGGTATCATACTTTTTCAGGTGATCGGTCGGAATATCGAACTCTTTGGTCCAATAATCATCCTCATTGATGGCCTTGATCTCGATCACATCGGTTTCGGCTTTTTGGGGCTGCATTTTATTTTCCATGGCTGATCTGAATTAGTTATTGTTAAAGTTACACCAACTAATGTTTCCTTAAAATAACCATATTGTTAAGTTAATGTTAACTATATGCCGAACCGGTATCGGAAGGAATAACTTTTTAAGTCAATCAGGATCGGATAAATTTCTGCAGGACCATGAAGGCCCTGCAGAATATCGATTTAATTTTTATTTCTTGTCGCCCAATGGAATATTATATGCCAGGCGGACAGCAAATGAACTAAACACGTCAAATTCTGTATAATATTTTACGCCGATGTCAAAACCTTTAAACAGATAGCCAACGTTGATCGCTCCCGCGAAGTTGGTTTGAGAAGCGGAATAGCCGGTTACTTTGGTTGTCAGGATACCTAAACCGGCTTGCCCTTCACCATATAGACCTGATTTTAAGTTGTAGCGGTAGCCAGCCTGTATCGGGATCAGGCTTAACGTCTGATCGCCGAATTGTGAACTTGACTTGCCGCTGAACGAGTTGTAACCGGCAGTAAGCGTCAGTTGGCCGGCATCGCCTATGCCGTACAATCCTTTAAGATTTCCGCCGATACCGGGATTGTAAATGTCGTTGTAACCATTGCCAAGCGGGAAGTTGATTTCACCGCCAATACCAATTTGGTTGTTTCCTTTTTGCGCATAACATGCCGCAACTGACAGCGCAAATGCCAGCAGTGTGAATAATACTTTTTTCATGAGATTTGAATAGGTTAAATGAATAATTGGTTGTAAAATACCAAAATAGGAAAAACAATATCGTTATAAATAAAAAAACATTTTTTAATATGTAAGAAGGTAGGCTGGCTGTTGAAATTGCAGTGACAACCTGCGGCCGCAATGATAATATTGCAACAACAAACAATCAATTCTCACCATTTTTGCTTAGCTTTAAACATCCCCCGATTCCTGGCGTTATGTAATTAATGGAAAAAAAGCAGCACCATATAATTTTCGATCAGCTATTCGGCGAGAATAAAGGCGTGTGGACGCTTATCCTGGTGCATATTGGAATTCTGACTGCGCTGGTGCTGATATTTCACGACATCATCTCACGCCTTCAGGAATTTTAATGTCTTGGTTCCTGGCCCTATCCCGCGAACTGCAGTGCGAACGCCGACCCCACACCCTCCGAACTTTGCACCTGGATATTGCCTTTGTGCAGCAGCATGATCTGTTTGCAAAGACTTAACCCGATACCGCTGCCGGTTTTGCGCGTACTGAAAAAAGGTATAAATATCTTGTCCATCAGTTCGGGCGGCATGCCCAGGCCGTTATCAGCTACTTTAACGATCGTGCGGTTCCCGATCGTCTCTGCCGAAAGCGTAATGCGCGGATGCTCTCTGTCTTTTACGGCTTCAATAGCATTCACCACCAGGTTGATCAATACTTGTTCTACCAGGTTAATATCTGCTTCAATGGCCAGGGCGGGGTCGCGGAGCACGATTTCAAGCTCGATGTGTTTCTTTTCCATCGTGGGCGACATTAGGCTGCTCAGGTTCTCGAACAGGTCGCGCACCATGATCTTTTTCAGGTCGAGTTTGGTGATCTTGTTCAGGTTACGGTAGCTTTCAGTGAATTTGAGCAGTCCCTCGCTACGCCGCTTGATCGTATCTATACCCAGCTCCAGGTCCTCCAGCTGCCCGTTCATCGCGCCAACCATATCCGGGCTTTGCAGACGGTTTTTTAAAGTATCCGCCAGCGACGATATCGGCGCCACCGAGTTCATGATCTCATGGGTCATTACGCTCAGCAGCTTTTGCCAGGCTTTGGATTCGGTCTCGTCCAGCGCCTCGCTCACATTCTGGAAGGCCACTAGTTTATACACCTGCTCGTCACTGCGCAGCAAGCTTGCCGAAACCAATATCTTGACCAATTGCTGGTTCCGGGTAATGGTAATTACCTTGCTTTCGCCCGGCTTTAGCTTTATGATCTCGTTGTACAATGCTTCTTCCCGTTTCTCAAGCGAATGGATGGTTTTCAGGTAGGGGATACCCATTATCCTTTTAAAAGCCTCGTTCAACCAGCCGGTATCGCCGGTTTCTATGTCGTAAGACATGATACCCGTATCCACCAGTTCCAGTATTTTTTGCAGGTAATGGTATTGTGTCTCACGTTCGCGGCTGATGAGCTTAAAGGTGCTGTTGATCTCGTTAAAGCCTTTTCTAAGTGGCTTTAATTCAGTTGGCGCCCTGCGTACGTCAAAATGGCGCGAAAAGTCACGGTAGTGAATGGACTCGACAAATTGAGTCACTTCATCCTGCGCCTTTTTCTGGAAGCGTATCATCTCGATCAGTTCATACACCAGCAGCGGGCAGGTGATCACCATATAAATATAATAGCTTGGTCCGTTAACTGCCAGCAAAGATGTAACCGTCAGGGTGATGAACAGGATCAGCACCCGCAGCAAAAGCCTCCACTCGTATCGTTTAAATATCATATTTGCTCAATCTGCGATAAAGGGCGGTGCGGGTAAGGCCCAGTTCCTTGGCCGCACGGGTTATGTTACCGTTATTTTTTTCAATCACTCTTAGTATGGCATTTTTCTCAAGCGTGCTCAGCGGTACATTGTCGTCTTCAACCGTGGTCTCGGCCTGTGTTTCCAGTATCGAAAATATCAGGTCGTCAGCCTTCAGAATATTGCTATCGGCCATAATTACAGCCCGCTCGATGGTGTATTGCAACTCGCGTACATTGCCCGGATAATTGTAGCTCTTGAGCTTTTGAATAGCCCCCGCGTCAAAATCCATCGCTGGTTTCAGGTACTTGCCGGTGTACATTTTTACAAAATGCCTGGCCAAAAGGACAATGTCTTCGGCTCGACGGCGCAGCGGCGGCATATTGATCTCGACAGTGTTGATACGGTAGATGAGGTCTTTTCGAAAGCGGTTCTCGTTGGCTAGTTCCTGCAATGGAACGTTCGTTGCGCAAATCAGCCTGATATCCACGTCGATGGGCTTGTTCGTACCCAACCGGGTCACCTGCCTGTTCTGTAGCACAGTAAGTAATTTTGCTTGTTGTTGTAATGAAATATTCCCGATCTCGTCCAAAAACAGCGTTCCGCCGTGGGCATCCTCAAAACGCCCCGGACGGTCCTCGCGCGCATCGGTAAAGGCGCCTTTTTTGTGACCGAACAATTCGCTTTCAAATAAAGTATCCGTCAAAGCGCCGACGTCAACTTTAATAAACGGTTTATCGGCGCGTAGCGAGCGTTCATGAATCGCCTTAGCCATCAGGTCCTTGCCCGTTCCGTTCTCGCCCAGGATCAGGATATTGGCATCGGTAGGGGCGACTTTGTTCACCTTGAGAAAAATGTCCTGCATGGCTTCGGAATCTCCCAGGATAGCGGTGTTGCCCGATGTTTTAACGGACGCTTTCGACGTTTTCGGACCCTCCTGTTTATCCAGCAGTTCTTTAATCGTAGCGATCAGTTTTTCATTATGCCACGGCTTAACCACAAAATCGTTCGCGCC
>JAFDZL010000510.1 GCA_018266935.1 Bacteroidota bacterium
AACCGACGGCCAGAACATCGATGTTCTGGATCTCGTATGGCCCGATAGCAATATTACCTACCTGGCTGTACTGGGCGCGCAATTGCATATAGCTGATTACCTTGTTGTCTTTCAGGAAAGGCAATGCATCGGTCGGGATAAATGAAATTTTAGCGGAAGGGTAGTTATATGAACGCTGCGCTTTTGAAAGACGTGAGTCCTGCTCGTTCCTGAATGTTCCTTCTAAGTTCAGCCAGCCTTTGTAGCTTAAGCTCAGGTCGGCAAAATAAGCGATCTGCCTGATGTATGATTCGCCCTCGTTTGCCTGTATAAGACCGCCGATATAATTAATATTGTACAGGTCTTTGATCAGCAACTGGTTACTTCCGGTCCACTGATTTTTTTGGAATTGCTGCCAAACCGTATTACCCACGATCAGGTTGGTCTTGAAATCTTTGAAGAAGGTGTGGTGCAAGCTCAATACCGCGTCACCTTCTATACGGTTCCTGCCGAAGTCGGTACCATCGCCGAAGTTATAAAAATCATAAACGCTGCCCAGCGATTTGCCGCTTGTAAAGCCCGAAGCCACGTTGCCCGCGCCCCAGTAATCGTTGATGCCATATTGAGTAAAGTCAACTTCCTGTTTGGTTACCCGCTCCTGGTAAATACCAAAGTTGCTGGATACCTGGTAGCTTGCGGTCAACCATTCGGTAGGATCCAACTGTAATTTCAATTGTGATAAAACCACGTCCCTGGTGTAATTATCCCTGGAATGTTTAATTATCCAGTATGGGTTGATGGCATAAGCATCATAAAAGTTACTTGCGTTGCCAATATCAGAATCCGGATCCGAATAATTTTTGATGGGCAGGAAAGCAGGCCATTGCAATATCGACGAATAAAGGTCGTTAGCGCCTGCATTGGTCACAAAGCTGCCTGGTCCGAACTTGCTGTTGTTTGCAACATAAGTGTTTACCGTGTTCTTGGTATAACCGATCGAAAAATCAGTTGAGAATATACCGTAGGTGCGGTGGCCCCTTAGCGAAAATGCGTTCTTGATGTTCTTATCGTCGGGAACTACCGTGGTGTGATAAACGTTTTGGGCCGACATATAAATGGAATTCTTATTGTCACCCTGCTGGTATGAAATGGTGTTCTGCTCGGTGTAGCCGGTCTGGAAAAACTGTTGAATAGGGTTTGTAGCCAGTGGCGAATATTTGGCAGTAATAACTTTACCGTTCGCGCTATCCAATGGAGCTCCCACCTGTACGGTAGCACCGTTGAACGGAGGACCATATAACTGGTTTTCATAAGGAACATACTCCGAGAAACCTGTTAACGGGTCGATGTAGTTGGTTTCACCGCCGTAAGGACCGAAGCCATTCTGCAGCTTGGGATAGAAAGCTACGCGTTCAGCCTGGAAAGAGTTCTCATACTGAATAACTGGCTTTCCATCGGTCGTTCCACGCTTGGTAGTGATCAGGATAGCACCGTTAGATGCTTCCGAACCGTAAAGCGCTGCCGAACCTGCACCTTTCAGGATAGTAACGTCCTGGATGTCGTCCGGGTCGATCGAACCGATCGTCTGTCCCGGAACCGGAACCCCGTCAACAACGATCAGGGCGTTGTTATTACCTGCAATTGAACGGTTACCGCGAAGGTTGATCGCGATCTGCGGGTCAACACCGTTACTCAGCGTAAATATACCCAAACCTGCAACCTTACCGGTTAAGCCCTGGGCTACGTTGGTAACGGCTGTTTGTGTGAGCTCTTTCGGAGTAATCGTTTGAGCCGCGTAACCTAATTCCTTCGTCGAGTGCTTGATACCCAGCGAAGTGGTTACCACAACCTCGCCAAGCTGGTTGGCTGAAGTGGCCAAAGACACATTAACTGTGCTTTGTGAACCTACTGCGACTGTCGCGGTTTCATAGCCTACGAAGGAAACTACCAGGGAGGCGCCGCTTGGTACAGAGATACTATACTTACCTGCACTATTAGTTACAGTAGCATTTGTAGTACCTTTTACCTTAACTGTCGCTCCCGGAATGGGAAGGCCGTCATCTTTGGCCGTAACCGTACCTGTTACAGTACGGTTTTGTGCAAAAACCTGTGTTACGCATAACATCAGAAAGCACAAACTTACTAGTAGAAGTTTTTTCATTTCGTTAATAATAAGATCAGTTAATAGTTAATTAAAGATAAAAGTAGTGTTACAATATTAAAAAGTCAAATAAAATCTTACAAAAACGCCAGTTTTCTGAAAAAAAAGTGGTTTTTGTAAAAAAAGTCAAAAAATTTAGTACTATGTATTGCATAATACAATTTAAAACATATATCTTTGTGATATGATTGTCGAGAATACACAAACCCAGATGAGGAAAGGTGTTTTGGAATATTGCATTCTTTCCATAATAGCAAAGGGCGAAATATATGCGTCGGACATTATTGCCGAACTGAAAAAGGCCCGGTTGCTTGTTGTTGAGGGCACCCTATATCCCCTCTTAACCCGGTTAAAGAATAACGGACTCCTCAGTTACAACTGGGTCGAGTCAACCTCGGGGCCGCCGCGCAAATATTATGTCTTATCGGACGAGGGCCGCAAAGTGTTGGAACAGTTGGACAAAACCTGGGAGGAACTGGCATTCGCAGTGCAAACGTCCATTGGCGAGAGGGAGGTGAAAGGTGAAAGGTAAAAGGATAGAGGTGAAGGGTCAAAGGCAAATACGAACGGCTATAGAAAACGCCGAATGACTTAATGACCAAATGACTTAATGACTAATAACCAGTGACCCAATGACATTAAAGAAACAAAGATCATGAACAAAACAATTATCATAAACATAAACGGCATTGTGTTCCACATTGAGGAAGATGCCTACGAAGTATTGAAAAATTACATGACGGATGTGAAACGTCATTTTATGAAATCGGCCGACAGCCTGGAGATCACCACCGATATCGAAAACCGTATCGCCGAGATGTTCAATGAACTGCTTGCCCGCGAGAACAAGCAGGTGATCATTGAGCAGGACGTGAATGAGGTGATCGGCCAGATGGGTACGGTAGCCGACTTTGAACGGTCTGAACAGGATACCGAACCCTCGTTTACCGACACCTATTATAATACAGGCGCAACGCGCCGCCTTTTCCGCGATCCGGACAATCACCTGGTGGCCGGCGTATGCGCGGGTATAGCCAATTACTTTGATATTAACCCGGTTTGGATACGGCTGGCTTTCGCGCTCTTCGTATTAGCGGGCGGTGCCGGCGTGATACTATATATTATATTATGGATCGTCATCCCCAAAGCCGTGACACGAGCCGACAGAATGGCCATGAAAGGTGAAAAGCAAAACCTGGAAGGTTTCAAACGAAACTTTGAACAGGAAATGGCCGGCATGAAGCAGAACCTCTCCAATTTCCATGACGAGGCCAGGCCCTTTGTTTATAAGGCCCGTGATTTTGCCGGCGACTTCGGCGATCATCTCGGAAACTTCGCCAGGGGCACTGCAAAATTCTTCCTGAAGTTTATCGGCGTACTGATACTCATCACTTGCGTCGGTTTCCTGGTATTTTTTATCGTAGCATATATTACACTGTTAAGCGTAGGCCACTTTGAGCCTTTCCACGATCTGCCATACACCCTGCTGGCACACCATCATGCCAACCTGGTCTTTACCGCCGCACTCCTGATGGCCGTCATTCCGCTACTGAGTATTGTGCTGCTTGTATTTAAAGGTATATTTAATGTAGGTACCATTAGCCGTTCGAGCGGCACAACCGCATTGGTAATATGGTTATGCGCGATAGGAGTATTTATCTATTATGCCGTAGGTATAGCTACTGAATTCCGCTCATCGGCAAGCTATAGTGAAACCATCACTTTGAAGCCAGCCAAAGACAACATCTATTATCTAAAGCTGAACGACCTGAAGTACTTCACTGCCGAAGACAGCGCGCGCCTCAATATCAAATCCCTGGCGCCAAACATGAAAATTACGGACGATGAGGATAATGACTTCGACCAATATCACCGTCGTGTCGGGTTGTCCATCGAAAAAAGCGATGTAGCGGCGCCGGTTTTGGTGGAGCAATTCCATGCGCGGGGCCGTTACTACGACGATGCGCTGAACAATTCGCGTAATATCAAATACATATTTACGCAGCAGGACAGTGTGCTGAAGTTCGACGAACGCTTCTATGCGAAAAATGATGAATTATGGCACGATGAGGAGGTATCCCTGACGCTTAAGCTGCCGCTGCATGCTAAGGTGGTCATCGACCACAACATCGACCGTATATGCGGCATCAGCATTTACGACTGCAACGAACTCAACAAACTGGACCCGAATAAGGTGACTGATGCGACGTTTGTAATGACCGAAGGCGGCCTGGAATGCAAAGTCGATACACTGGTCAGCGATACCATCATCAGGAAACATTTACCCATTGACAGTTCAAAGATCAAAGTAAAATGAAAAAGATCATGAGCGTCTTATTGGGAAAACTAAAGACGCTCATGATCGTCAAATCATCGATCAAACACTTACTAAAGTGAAACCATCATGAGCCGCCGCTTAAAAGAAATAAAAACCGGCTCATGATAGCTTCATCACCATCGAAAACAAATCACACCGATGAAAATGCCATCGACATACATAAGCCTGCTCCTGCTTTGCGGGTTTATGTATGTCTTTTATGTTACGCAACAACATCCCAGGCCGCAATCACAGAAACATCCGGTGGTCAAAGAATTAAAGCCGGTGGTCAAAACAATTTCGCCAGCACGGGTGCCTTATGTTCCTTTGGGTAAAAATAATACCCAACATGAAAAGGAGCTATTGCAGGCCAGGCTAACGATCGACGGTTTTTCGTTCTTCAGGGATGTGTTGTCCCGTATAGCGCCTGTGTTGAAAAATGTCCGGTGACATTCACCGATCAAATCCGGGCGCTCACCTGTGCCAATATCACTTTTGGCCGAAAAACCTAAAATTGGTTGTAACCATTGGCACCTAACGTGCATCTTAATACAAACAGCAAATAAATACCCGGTAGTACCGTAAACCCTGATCTTTTAAGGATTACCGAAAAAAAGAAGGCAACTTCTGACAGGGAACGGTATTGCCCGGAAAATAGGAGAACTAAAATGAATATCGAAACGAGTACTATGATCTAACCTCTTCCGCTTTTTGCCGGAAGCTAACACAACCAACTTATTTAAAAAACCAAAAAAAAAGAGGGTAATACCCTCAGGGGACTTTTATTGCCCGAACATTGATAAAAACAAACAACAGATATGAAACCGACCATCCGTAAAATATATTTCACCCTCCTGCTCCTGATAGCCGCCGCGGGATTGTCATTTGCACAGGGTCCGCAGGCCGCGGGCCATGTTTCGGGCACTTTGCTTGACGAGCAGGGCAAGCCCATGATGTACGCCACCGCCAGCTTGCTCAATGCAAAGGATTCGACCATAGTAAAGGGAGCGATCAGCAACGAAGAGGGCGTTTTCACTTTCGATCACATTAAAGAAGGCCAATACATCGTAAAGGCCACCAACGTAGGTTACGAGAAGGCGGTGACCAACCCTTTCAGCGTGGGAAAAAGCTCGGAAGATGTAACCCTTCCTAAATTAACCCTCCAGCCCAGCAGCAAAAGTCTGAAAACGGTAAATATAACCGCAGCTAAGCCGTTGGTGGAACGCAAACTCGACCGCACCGTGATGAACGTGGAGAACAGCGTCTTGGCGGCAGGCAACTCGGCAATGGACATTCTCGAACGTGCGCCGGGCGTGAGCGTAGATAAAGACGATAATATCAGTTTGAAAGGTAAACAAGGCGTAACTGTGATGCTAAACGATAAGCTCACTTACCTGACATCGGCCCAACTGGCTACTTTGCTGCGTTCAACTGACGGTAACACGATACAATCTATCGAGATCATTACCAATCCATCAGCCAAATATGATGCAGCCGGCAATTCGGGCATCATCAACATCAAGCTGAAGAAGAACAAGCAAACGGGCACCAACGGCAGCATTACTGCGGGTGTTGGCTATGGTCAGTACGGCAAGGACAATGAGACTCTGCAGCTGAATCATAAAGAAGGCAACCTGAACATCTTCGGTTCCTTCAGCCACAATGATAATAAGCGCATCCAGAATATCGACATTAAGCGCGTGATCACTGATACATCAGGCAACCAAACTTATTTCAACCAGTTCAGCCCGCTATTGGAATCGGATCACAACAACAGCTATCGCCTGGGCGCCGACTATGATATGTCGTCAAAGAACACCATCGGCTTTGTGCTCAACGGCTATTTCAATACCGAGGACGACTCGAACAACAATACCACTTATATCGGCCCGAATTTTACCAGGGTGGATTCATCTTTGCGTACGGTCTCAGGAATTCATCAGACGTACAACAATTTTGCCCTGAACCTGAATGATACCTATAAAATAGATACCGCAGGGCAGCAGATCAGCGCAGATCTGGATTACTCCAAATTCAGGAACAACTCAAATGCACAGTACGTCACTGACTTCTTTCTGCCCGATGGCAGCGCGCAGCATCCCTCAGCTTTCCTGGGCAACATAACGCCTACCAACATAGACATCAAAACCGCGAAAGTGGATTACACAGATCCATTGACCAAATCGGTCAAGATGGATCTGGGTGTGAAATTCAGCGACGTGAAAACTGATAACGACCTGATGCAGTCGGAAGTGGCAGACGGCGGATACGTTAGCGCCGATCATTTTGTATATGACGAAAAGATCGACGCCGGCTATATCAACTTCAGCAAAGAATATAAAAATACTTCAGTACAGGTTGGGTTGCGGGGCGAATATACCAGCTCATCAGCGGTGGGCGATTCGATGAATGTGGTGAAGAGCATTCCCCGCAACTATTTCGACCTGTTTCCAAGCGTTTTCATCAATCATACCTTTAACGATAAGAACGAGGTTAGCTTTACCTACGGACGCCGTATCGACCGCCCGCAGTATGATAACCTGAATCCGTTCGTTTATCACCTCGATCCATATACCTATCAGAAAGGTAACCCATACCTGACGCCGCAATACACCAATAACATTGAGTTCAGCTATACCTATAATAAGACGCTGAACATCAGCCTGGGTTATAGCCGCACTACGGATGTGATCACTGAACTGCCCGGAACCGACCCGGCTACCAAGGTGTCTTTCGTGACACAGGAGAACCTGCAGGTGCAGAACAGCTATAACATCAACATTTATACACCATATACTATTGCTAAATGGTGGGAGGGTAATGTGAATGCCACCGGCTTCTACCTGGGTTTCAAGTCGAACGGTTTGGAAGGCAGCAACCTGAATGCAGGGCAGGCCGCATTCCAGATCAGGACCACACAAACGTTTACGCCGGTCAAAGGATGGAAAGCTGAATTGACGGGCAATTACCAATCAGCGCTGACCTATGGGTTATTCTATGTGAAACCTCAATATTCGGTTGACGGCGGTATCAGCCACTCATTCGCGAACAAAAGAGCTAATGTTAAGTTCTCGATGAGCGATATATTCAATACCCGCCGGAACGATGTGTTAAGTACTTATGGCGATAATAACCTGGATATTCGCCAGAAGCGTGAAACACAGATCGCCAGGCTAACCCTTACCTATAACTTCGGCAGCACTAAGATACATGCACGCCAGCACGAAAGCGGCGACGATGATCTGAAGCAAAGGGTGAAGGGAAATAATTAAAGTTGGCAGTGGGCGGTTTGCAGTGGGCAGTTAAAATTAAAGCTGCAAACTGCCCACTATTAACTGCCAACTGGCTCACTGCCCTACCATAAACACCGCATTACTGAACAGCAATTTTCCGTTCTGCCAGAAGCTGCGGAAGAGCGGGTCGTCAACCAAATAAACCACGGTACCGCGCCCGAGCGACTGCACACCAAACAGCAGCCCGTTCTTGATCTTTTCCTTTGCCTTTTGCCCGACGAAACCTTCGACGTAGCTATTCTTTTTAACGGTTCCGACATTCCAGCCGTCGTCGCCGAGGTAGCTGTATAGAACGTCATCAAGTTTCAGGGTGAAGTAATATTTATCCAGGCCATATCCCAGCGGGTGGGTATTATCCATATCGACCTTAAATATCGCGCCCGGAACATTGGAACGGATAGCATCGTGGTCACGGTTGGCATAGGCTTTTACCATGCCGTCCTTATTCGCAGCGGTATCACTTTTATCTTTCTTATTGGGAGGCAGATTCTTGATCGAAAAACCTTTTTTGCCGACCAGCTGACCGATAGTGCTTTGCAGAGCGATCAGCCGGCCGCCTTCGCTTACCCAGTTTTGCAGCTTATCGGTTGGAAGGTCATCGTAATCTCCGTCAGGAAATATGGCCACGTCATAGTCGCTCCATTTGATGCGGCCCAGGTTGTTGTAGCGCACCAATGTTACAGGGTAACCGATCTCTTTTTCAAAGTAAAACCATATTTCGCCCATCGCTTCGGCAGAAGTGCCCTCGCCGCTTATTAGCATTATCTTTGGCGCATGGAGAAATTTGATAGATTCTGAGCCCAGGTCGGCGCCTTTATCCGAAAACCCCGTATTTAACGCAACCAGGCGGCGCCCGCATTCTGCAGCCAGTTTGTTGACTACCCGGTCAAAATCGGCCGTGTTATTACCGGCCCGCGGTATAATGATCGACCCGGCCGAAAATTTCCTGCCTGCCGCTTCGAACGGTGTTTCGGCACAACGGAGCTTGATGTGTTTCTTCCACAAGGCAGCCAAAAATTTCACGTCGTATATCGATTGCCAGGGGCATACGTACGCATAAAAATGCTGATCGGCTACCGGCGCGGGCGCAAAAGGCTCGGCCCGGTTCCGGATCATCGTCGCGGGGCTGATCTTTTCCTTCAGGCCATAAGCCCTAAGCCCATAAGCATACGGCAGCGACCAGGCGGTAATATCATAGGTATCAGAGTCGGCAACAAAAGTTTTCGGCTCAAGCAGCACATTAGTCAGCACAGCTTTAGGCTGGTATGCGCTGATGATGATATCCTCTTTATCGATTTCGAGTTGCTCTGTTTTGCCGGTCACATAGTCATAGCCATTTGCATTAGCCTTTACCCCGTTTCCATACCGGATGCCGTTCCTGTGCAGCAATACGCCAAGCAACGCTATTTTATCCGGGTTGTCATTTTTGATCACGTAGGTTTTGTATTCGCCCGGGGGATTATCACGGGCATCATCGTAATACTTTTTAAACTCATCCAATACTTTTTGCGCATTTGCCGACGCTGTCCCTATGGTACTCATGCTGAGCGGTACGTGATGTGCAATGCGGTCGGCAAGCGTCAGCGTGTCGCCGCTGCGCAATGCGATGGCTAAACCCGCCCCGATGCCCCCCTGCTCGTAGGTCATACCGATAGAGCCGTTGTAGATGGGATAGGTATCGCCGTAAGAAGGATATAGCAGGTCGTATAT